>DAOVVL010000018.1 GCA_030637205.1 Thalassospiraceae bacterium
AAAACCTATCTTGAAGGCAGTTGGCGGCTGGAACGCGTGATCCATCACAGCGGGGAAGACCGGTGCGATACCTATGAAGGCGAAGCGCAGTTTACATCCGGTGATGACGCGGAAGTGCTGGAATATAACGAAACCGGCGAGCTGGAAACGCCCCAAGGTGTTTTCACCGCGTCCAGAAGTTATACCTATAAATTTATCGGCCACGCGCTGGCCGAAGTGCGTTTCCCCGACGGTACGTTTTTTCATGTGCTGGATTTCAGCCGTGGCATCAGCCGGGTCGAACACATCTGCGAACCTGATCTGTATCAGGGTTTGTTTCGCCCCATTGATCAAAACACGTGGCTAAGTGTGTGGCGCATCAGTGGCCCGCGTAAAAGCCAAGTCATCTCAACGCATTTTCATCGCATAAGTGTCAGCTAAAATATGACGGTGGGCAGCCACGTGGCAATGGCGGGGAACGCCGCCAGTATCAACAACCCGATCACCTGAATGACGACAAACGGCGCCACGCCGCGATAAATATCGCCGGTGGTAACCTCGGGCGGGGCCACGCCGCGCAAATAGAACAGCGCGAAACCAAATGGCGGGGTCAGGAATGATGTTTGCAGGTTCATCGCCATCATAATGCCCAGCCATACCGGATTAACATCCATCATCAACAAAACCGGGGCGACGATGGGCACGACCACAAAAGATATCTCGATGAAGTCGAGAATAAAGCCCAATAGGAACATCACCAGCATCACCACCGCAATGGCACCCCACTTGCCGCCGGGCAGGTCGGATAAAATCCGGTGCACCATGTCGTCGCCGCCAAAGCCACGGAACACCAGCGAAAACACGCTGGCCCCGATCAGGATCACAAACACCATCGCCGAAATTTCCATGGTGGCGCGGCCAACTTCGACCAGCACCGAAACGCCGGTGCTTTCGACACGTTTATCAAAGGTGGTTTTCAGGCACACGAACAAGCCCCACGCCAGAACCGCCGTTGCGATAAAGGCTGCGACCGTGGCGATGGTATCTGCCATTGTGCCCTGGTTACTGGCCAGACGCAGGTCCCAGGTGTTAGATAGCCACAGCATCACGATCAAGGCGCCTGCGGCCCACAAAATCGCGCGGCTGCCACCTTCTTTGAGGCGGTAACCTGCCAGCATCAGTGAACCCACGGCGCCCACGGCGGCGGCTTCGGTAGGCGTGGCGACGCCGAACAGGATCGACCCTAAAACCGACACGATCAAAACCACCGGCGGCACCATTGCTTTCGCGATGCGCCACATCAGGTTATCAACGTCCAGTTCTTCGGCCGGGATCGCGGGGGAACTTTCAGGGTTGATGATGGCCTGTAATATTTGATAGCCGATGTACATGCCAACCAACATCAAACCCGGCAAAAGCGCGCCGGCAAACAAGTCACCCACCGATACCGGTTCCGGCGACCAGTTGCCAAGTTCCCGTTGGGCATCGATGTAGGCGTTGGAAATCTGGTCACCCAAAATCACCAACACGATGGACGGCGGAATGATTTGCCCCAACGTGCCCGCCGCACAAATGGAACCGGCGGCAAGCTTGGGTGAATAGCCGCGCTTTAGCATGGTCGGCAGGCTCAACAGCCCCATGGTCACCACCGTAGCGCCGACGATGCCGGTGCTTGCAGCCAACAGCGCGCCGACAATGGAAACGGAAATGCCCAAGCCGCCGCGCAGCGCGCCAAACAACATGCCCATACTGTCGAGCAGTTCTTCCGCGACCTTGGAGCGTTCCAGCATCACCCCCATGAACACAAACAACGGAACCGCGAGCAGCACTTCGTTGGTCATGGCATTGCCGAATATGCGCGACGGCAGGGCGCCAAACAGTGAAAAATCGAACACACCCATAAACCAGCCGATGGTGGCAAAAAACAGGCCCGTTCCAGCCAGCGTGAAGGCCACCGGAAAGCCACCCAGCAACAGGGCGCAGACGGTCAAAAACATGGTGATATCGAGGATTTCTTTGGTTTCCATGGCGCTTAAATCCTCGTCTTGTCGTCACGAGGATGGGGCAGTTCGATGCCGCGCAGGAACAGGAACGACCTTGCCGCCAGCGAAGCGCCTTGCAACCCGACCAACCCGGTGAAACCCCAGATCACGCTTTTGAGCAGGAACACCGCCTGAATGCCGCTGGTTTCACGCGATCCTTCAAACACCGACCACGATGTCAGGATATAGCGATACGAGGCCCATGAAATCAGGGCGCAGATGGGAAGCACAAAAAACAGCGATCCCAACAGATCAACAATGGCTTTATTTCTGGGCGTGGCTTCGCTGTAAAAAATATCGACCCGCACATGGCCTTCGTGCAACAGGGTGTAACCGGCGCCAATCATGAACAACATGGCGTGCAGGTAAATGATCGATTCCTGCATCATGATCGAACCAATGCCAAACACATATCGCATCACCACGACGATGAACTGGATCAGCACCATGATGATGGCTAACCACGCAACGGACTTTCCGATCCTGTCGTTGGCCAGATCAACCAGTTGAACAAATTTAGACAGTACGGACAAACAGCAGCCCCTCAATGAATAGCTTAGTCATTTGTGTAAGCACACTGACCCGCATCACGATGATGCGGGCCATTGATTGTGCGTATTTAAGGCGTTCCGATTAGTATTTAAACGGAAGCAGACGGGCGTTGGCATACGCCTGATCGGAAAGTTTGGAGTACGCCAGGATTTTGCCGCGGAAGTCGAGGAAGCTTTCCAGAATTTTCTTGGAAATTGCATCGCTTTCGCCAGCTTCGCGGACCACTTGGCCCGATGCTTCACCAATCGCCATGTTGACGGGATCGGGGATCTGACGCAATTCAACACCATGTACATTGCGAAGCGTATCAAGTGCTGCGCCGTTCTTGGCATTGAATTCAGCATACATGCGGTTGTTTTCCGCCATGCAGGCACCGGCAACGATAGCCTGTTCTTCAGAATTAAAGCCATCCCACAGCGTTTTGTTAACGCCACAGGCAAGCGTTGAGCCGGGTTCGTGGAAGCCGGGCCAGTAGTAGTATTTGGTGATTTTGTAGAAACCAAATGCCAGATCGTTCCACGGGCCAACCCATTCGGTTGCATCAATCGCGCCCGATTGCAGCGCCGGGAAAATCTCACCACCGGGAAGTGTTACGGCGGCAGCACCAATGCGGCGCAGAACTTCGCCGCCCAGACCCGGCATACGGATCTTGAGGCCTTTGTAATCATCCAGCGAATTGATTTCCTTGTTGAACCAACCGCCCATCTGCACGCCGGTATTACCCGCAGCAAATGATTTGACGTTAAAGCCGCCGGCAAGTTCATCCCACAATTGCTGGCCACCACCCCAATGCAGCCACGCATCGATTTCGTTGGCGGTGAAGCCAAACGGAACTGCGGTGAAGAAGTTGAAGGCCTTTGATTTACCCTGCCAGTAATAATCTGCACCGTGATACATGTCGGCGGTGCCACTGGAAACGGCATCAAAACTTTCAAACGGCGGCACCAGTTCACCGGCGGCATACAACTTAACCGTCAGCTGGCCACCGCTCATGGCGGTAATGTTGTCGGCCAAACGCTGGGCGCCGGTACCAAGGCCGGGAAAGTTTTTCGGCCATGTGGTTACCATTTTTAACTCGCGCATACCCTGTGAAAGTGCCGGGGTGGCAAGTGTTGATGCGGCGGCGCCGGCTACACCGGCAACGGCAGCACCTTTTAGAAAGTCGCGTCTTTTCATTGAAATGTCTCCTCCCGTGTGATTTTCCCCCTCGGACCCTTAATCGCCGGGGTTGGGCAAAATCGTAACGCTGATCGCCTTGATATCGCAAGGGCTTGATTGCAATTTTATAGGGAGATAAGCGCAGAAACTCAGTCGCCAAGGCGTTTCCATCCATCTTGCAGATAGCCTTCGATGGGCTGGAATTTGCGTTTGTAGTCCATCTTGCGGCTGCCCTCGACCCAATAGCCCAGATATACGTATTCCAGGCCCAACGTGAGGGCGCGCTCAATCAGCCACAGGATCACAAAGGTGCCCAGGCTTCGGCGTTCTTCACCATTAACGAAAAAGCTGTAAACGGCTGAAAGGCCGCCGGTAATGCGGTCGGTCAGGCAACACGCCAGCAGGCGGCCATCGCGATCCCTGAATTCAACCATATTGGTTCGAATGGGGGTGTCTTCGATCAATGATTGATAATCGAAATAATCCATCAGGTTCATGTCGCCATCGCCGTGGCGAGTATCGATATAGGATTTGAACAGCTCGAACTGTTCGCGCGTTGCGATGGGCGGGCATTCGGTTACGAGCAAATCATCATTTCTGGAAGAAATTTTACGTTGCGTTCGACTGGGCTTGTATTCACGCCCGACAATTCGCACCGATACACACGCCTGACACTGATCGCATACGGGTGCGTAGGCAATGGTATGGCTGCGGCGAAAACCCGACAGCGAAAGCCGGTCGTTCATTTCAATGGCGTCGCGCCCACTAAGTTCGGTGACCAGTCGGCGTTCGACCTGGTCGTCCAGATACGGGCATTCCATGGGCTGGGTGGTAAAGAAGAAACGGATATCGGTGATGGGGTTATGTCGCACCAGAACCTCGATCGCGTTCAGAATTCAAAAACACCTGTCATTGTATAACAGATGGCGGGGTTTGCGTACCCGGCGCCAATCCCGGTGGATTTTCTGGTGGCGGGGTGTTCGCATCAACCTGTACGCCGGTTCCACGCAACATGATAATCGAAAGACGACGGTTTCGCGAATGGGTCGGATCATCCACCAACAACGGATCTGTTGCCGCCTTGCCAACGACATGGGAAAGCCGGGGTTCAGGAATGCCGGTGCTCAGCAACAGACGCCGCGCCGAATTGGCGCGGTCTGCTGAAAGTTCCCAGTTGGTATATTCCTGTCCACGACTTGTGAAGGGAACGCTATCGGTGTGCCCGGTAATCGAGATTTCCTGCGGCATGACACTGATGACTTTGCTGACCAATCCCAGCACACGTTCGGTGTGTTCGTACATGATCGCACTTCCCGACGGGAACATGGCTAGCCCATCCTGATCGGCGATCTGAATTCGCAAGCCTTCGGGGGTATTGTCGATTATCAGGCTTTCGGCAAGCTGCTGGAACTCGGGCAGGGTTTCCATGGCCTCTTGCAGTTCATCTGCAGCCTTTTGGAACTGCTCATCTTCGGCTTTCTCTCTCGCGGCTTCTGCTTCTGCGTCTGTTTCGCTTGGCTCATCGGATGATGAATCCTCGCCTTCACCTTCTGCGGGCGCGTCCTTCATCGAGTCACCGCCCTTGCCCGCACTTGGCGGCGGCAGATCCATAACCACAGTGGGGCGGCCCAGGGTATCTTCCTTGCTGCCCTCGGTGGCAACCGTGGTACCGCCGAGAATCTTGCCCGACCCGCTTTGGCTAAGCGTGGCCACGGTGGGGGTGAAATAATCGGCGATGCCTTCAAGCTGTTCCTGGGAAGCTGAGCTAAGCAACCACAACAGCAAAAAGAATGCCATCATCGCGGTCACGAAATCGGCATAGGCAATCTTCCATGCGCCGCCATGGCCACCGCCGTGGCCGCCTTTCTTGACACGCTTGATGATAATTGTTTGATCGGCGGGCATCGTTATTGAGCCTTCTCAGGTGCTTCTAAGAAACCGGTGGAACGTTCTCGACCGCTTCTTCAAGTTCGGTGAAGGTCGGACGCACAGTGGACCCCAGCATCTTGCGGGCGAACTCGATGGATACCTGGGGCGCATAGCCCTGCATGTGCGCCAACAAGCCTGTGCGGATGCAGGAAAAATATTGTGAATCTGAACCGAATGCCTTTTCCATGGATTGCGCCATCGGCGAAACAAAACCATAAGACATCAAAATACCGAAGAACGTACCGACCAGGGCGCCGCCGATCAGGTGGCCGAGAATTTCCGGCGGCTCGGTGATCGAACCCATGGTGTGAATAATACCCAGCACCGCAGCAACGATGCCCAGCGCCGGTAGGCCGTCGCCCAGGGTTGCCATTGCACTGGAAATGGTTGCGTCTTCTTCGTGATGAACTTCCAGCTCGGCGTCGATAATGGCCTCGACTTCAAACGCGTTGGACGTGCCAAGGGTGAGTAAGCGCAGATAATCACATAGAAATTCTGTGGCGTGATGATCGGACTGAAACTTGGGAAAATTTGCAAAAAGGGTGCTTTCGCCGGGATTATCAACATGGCTTTCCAGTGCCAGATCGCCCTTGCTCTTGGCCAGTTTGAACACGCTGTACAGCAGCGTCAGCAGTTCCAGATAGTGATCTTTTTTATACTTGGGCCCCTTGACCAGAACGCCCATGGATTTGCCGGTTCCCTTTAACACCGACATGGGGTTGGATATGATAAATGCGCCAAACCCGGCACCGAAGATGATGAGGAATTCAAGAGGCTGCCACAGCACCGACACATGACCACCGGCACCAATAAAGCCACCCAGCACGGAACCGATTACAGCTATAATGCCGATAACAAATAACATTAAATTCTCGCTTCAATGCTTATTTAAAGAAACTCTGTTCAGGCCGGGCCGCCTTACCCCCTAGGAAATAGAGGATTCTTATCCCTGTGCCAAACTGCAATTGTTCAAGGGTGTAGAAAACCTGTTTTCTCCGATAGGTTTATGGAAGATGATATCCCCACAAGTTATAGGTAATTAGCCGTTTTTCCCAAGTGTAAAGCCTCTCGGACCTTAAAAAATTGACCCCTGAGCCACATTCTTCCTCACATTTAAGCCCATCATCAGGCCCACCAAGTGGCCAAAAGCAGCCGTTTCAAAGCCCGTTGCGGCGCTTGCTGGCAGGCCAGATCGGGGCCGGGGTGGGGGTGTTTGCGCTGGATCTTGCGCTTAACATGGCCGGCGGGGTCGGGCTGGAAGCGGTTTGGCTGGTTTTGGCACAAGGCAGCCTGGCGGCGCTGATCAGTCGGTTGTTGGGCTTGGGTGCGGGGTGGATGGGGGTTCAGTTCGCGCTCCCGTGGGCGGCATGGGGGGCCTTGATGCTTGAATTGCCGTCGTGGGTGTTTTTGCTGATCTTTGTGGTGCTGTTTGCCCTTTACCGAAATGCCGGGGCGGAAAGGGTGCCGCTTTATTTAAGCAACGCCATCACATGCAAAGCATTGGGTGAAATAATAGATGCCCAAACGCCCGGCGACGACCCCCATTTTGCAGATCTGGGCGCAGGTTTTGGCGGTACGCTAATCGATTTAGCCAAAAGCAGGCCGCATTGGCACTTTGTCGGTATTGAAAGCGCACCGCTGGTGGCGATGGTTGCGCGCGTGCGGGTTGCCATGGCGGGTCACGACACGAACAAGGGCAATGTCGAAATTCGCTATCACGATTTGTGGGATGCCGACCTTGGCCAGTTTGATGTGGTCTATGCTTTTCTTTCCCCGGCGCCGATGCCCCGCTTGCTGGAAAAGGCGCGCGCCGAAATGAAACCCGGATCAATCCTGATCAGCAATTCATTTTGGGCCGACGGCGTGGCGTATGATGAATGCCTTGAAGTCAACGACCGTCGCCAGACCCAGCTGTATACGCTGAAGTTCTGAACATTATTTTGGAAATTCATCCGAACGGCTGCCCAAAAGGAGGGTTGGATAGCCGCCATCCTTCAGGTGTTGGATCAGGCTTTGCACGTGATCCATATCCAGCGTTTCAACAACCACTTCCATTTCGGCTTCCTTGATCGGAAGGTCATAAAAAAGGCGTTGATGGTGGACCTCAATAATATTGGCCCCCGTTTCACCGATCAGCCCGGCGACCCGCGCCAGCACACCGGGGGTGTCGCTGATCTGGATACGCAGGCGCACCATACGACCTTCGCGCACCAGCCCGCGCATCAGGGTTGATGCCAGCACGCGCGGGTCTATGTTGCCGCCCGATACCACCAGCCCGACTGTTTTACCCTTGAAACGCTCACGGTTTGCCAGCAATGCCGCCAGCGATGCAGCGCCTGCGCCTTCGGTGACGATGCGCTGGTTTTCAATATAGATCTGCACCGCGCTTTCAAGTTCGTTTTCATTGCAAAGAAATACATCGCTGACCAATTCGCGTGCGATCCGTGTGTTCAACTCGCCCGGTGTTTTCACGGCAATGCCTTCGGCAATGGTTTGTCCGCCACCTTTGGGTTCGCGGCCTTGCAGGACTTCGTGCAGGCCTGGGTATAATTCGGCCTCAGCCCCGAAAATCTCGATATCCGGATTGGCCGCCTTGGCCGCAATGGCAATGCCTGAAATCAATCCGCCACCGCCGACCGGCACGATGATGGCATCAAGGTCTGGAAATGCTTCCATCAGTTCCAGCCCGATGGTTCCCTGACCGGCAATAATGGCCGCATCGTCATAGGGGTGAATGAATTCAAGATGATCCTGGTCGGCAATTTCCAGCGCCCGGTCACGCGCCTCTTTAAGCCCGTCGCCATACATCACCGTTTTTGCACCCAGCGCCTCGGTTCGGGCAATCTTTGTAAACGGGGTTCCTTTGGGCATCACGATGGTTGCCGGAATTCCCAGTTCACGTGCGAAGTACGCAACCCCTTGCGCATGGTTTCCGGCGCTGGCCGCAATAACGCCCCCGGCGCGGATTTTTTCATCCAGGCTCATCAGCTTGTTCAACGCACCACGCGGCTTGAACGATCCGGTGTGCTGCATGTTTTCCAGCTTCAACACCACATTGGCACCACACAGTTCAGACAGAACCGCCGAGCGAATGGCAGGCGTTTTAACCACGCGCCCGTCAATGACTTTGGCCGCTTGCTCAATGTCTTTAAGGGTAACGGGTAGCGATTTAGCCGTTGCAGTCATAAGTGCAGGTTCCGATAATTTATGTTCAGCGATGATTTGGCCGGTTAATAAGATTGAACCATAATATACGACTGAACCGAACGCACACCTTTGGTGTCGCGAATAATCTGCAATACGTGATTTAGTTCGCCGGATGTTTCTGACTCGCCGATGATATATACATCGCCCAACACACTACGCCAGCGATAATTAACTGACTTGATCGCATCGTCCCCCAGCAACTGTGCGCTGATCTTGGACTCGATCCACATATCCCCGGCAGCATCGGCAATTTTGCCGCTGGTTTGTTTGGCATTTTCTGACCATGTGCGGCGTTGGGTTTGCTCGTCTTCGTTCACGATCTGGATATCGTTGTAGAAATCTACAATGCGTGCATCGTCTCGTGCGGTGCGAATGGCCTGATTGCGCAGATTGGTGTCGGTGATGGACCCGGTCAACATCACGCGCTGTTTCCACACATCGACGCTGACATCCAGCAGAAGGCTGCGGTCAATTTGTGCAAGGCGGTCATAGATGGCGCTGCGGATTTTGACGTCTACGATCTGTTCTTCGGTCTGGCGCTCTTCAAACGGGGCCTTGACCACATCGGAAACGATCGTGGTCGGCGTTGCGCAGGCCCCCAGCCACAAAGCCGGGGCAGCCAAGAACGAGGTAATGACGAGACGTTTCACATCACAATTTGTTGAAGAGGCGGTCATTTAAGCAAGTCTCCTGATGATCGGAAGGGCCTGAAAGACTATACACTGCCCAGCTTGCGGTGAAATACCAGCCAAATCGAAAGTTTGAGGGCACATACTTATGAACACCCGTGATCGTTCAGGACATTATTGCCGCATCCCTTTCTATCGGATAGACTTTTAGTCAATTCGGGGGCTTTGGCCCTCAAGCTTTTATTGGAAAATACGCTTGCGGCTTTCCATGTAGATACAGCCGGGCCACGCACATCTATTATGCCAGATGAGCAAACCAGATAGGCAGGGCCTGCTGAGAGAGATTTTTTGGCGAAACCGAGACGGTTTTCGTCGCCTTCAGGGAGATATGAATTTATGGCCGGCCAGGATTTAGTTACCGCCAATTCTTCAGCAATCGGTGCAGAAAGCAGAGAGCACCTTGAAGAATACGTAACCTTCAACATTGCAGGACAGATGTTCGGTATTCCGGTGCTGATTGTTCAGGATATTTTGCTTCCTGAAAACATTGCAGCAATTCCGCTTGCCCCCCCTGAAGTTCGCGGCTCGATCAATCTGCGCGGTCGCATCGTGACCGTGATTGATGTGCGGGTTCGCCTTGGGCTTGAACGCCGCGCCATTAACGAAAACGACAGCCTTCTGAGCACACCCACTGACAGCGACGCAGAAGAAGACGATAGCGACGCAGAAGAAGCAGCACCAAAAGAAGAGGGTGAAGCTGGCGAAGGTGAAGAGGGCGGTGAAGGTGAAGACGATCAGACAGAAGAAGAAATGGCAGACGCCACCGCAGCCGTGGAAGAAATGAAGCGCAAGAAGCAAAACCATATGATGGCGGTGACGGTCGAACACCACAACGAACTGTACACCTTGTTGGTCGACAGCGTCGGCGACGTGATCGGCCTTTCCAAGGACGGATACGAGGGCAACCCCAGCACGCTTGATCCGCTGTGGCGCGAATTCGCCAGCGGAATTTACCGTCTGGAAGACTCGCTGATGGTTGTTTTGGATGTTGAGCGTCTGCTCGATTTCAAGGCTGAAGTTTAAAAGCCAGCAACAACGGTTAACAAAGCGGCGTCCCTATTCACGGGGCGCCGTTTTTTTATGTGTTTTGCAGAAGCCTGGCGGCCTTGGGCGCGAAATAGGTCAGCACCGCATCGGCACCGGCGCGTTTGAACGCCATCAGGCTTTCCATCATTACCGCATCGTGATCGAGCCAGCCGTTGGCAGAAGCCGCCTGAACCATCGCGTATTCGCCCGACACCTGAAAGGCCAGCGTCGGCATGGCAAAGGTGTCCTTGATGCGGTGGATGATATCCAGATAAGGCATGCCCGGTTTGACCATGACCATGTCGGCACCTTCGCGGATGTCCATGGCCACCTCGCGTAACGCTTCGTCGGTGTTGGCGCTATCCATCTGGTAGGTTTTCTTGTCGCCCTTTAATGCGCCGCCCGATCCCACCGCATCGCGGAAGGGACCATAAAAAGCCGACGCATACTTGGCCGCATACGAAACAATGCGCACATGTTGAAAGCCTTCACCGTCCAGTGCTTCGCGGATCGCCTTGATGCGCCCGTCCATCATGTCCGATGGTGCGATGATGTCGCAGCCGGCGCGCGCCTGCATGATGGATTGCTGGCAAAGCACCTCAACCGTTTCGTCGTTCAGGATTTTGCCGTCCCTGACCAGTCCGTCGTGGCCATCAGAATTGTACGGGTCCAGCGCCACATCGCAAATGATGCCAACGCCTGAATGTTTTTCCTTGATCGCACGTACCGCACGACACACCAGGTTGTCGGGGTTCACGGCTTCCTTTGCGTCGCTGGTTTTCAACTTTGCGTCGGTGTTGGGGAAAATAGCAATTGCCGGAATGCCCAAGGCTTCGGCCTCGCCCGCTTGTGCCACCAGACGGTCCACGCTCAAGCGTTCAACGCCGGGCATGGATGAAACGGGCTCGGACTTGTTTTCGCCTTCAATGACGAACATCGGCCAGATCAGGTCGTCGACGCTGAGGCGGCTTTCTGAAATCAGTCGCCGGCTCCAGTCATCAGCGCGATTGCGCCGCATGCGGGTCAGGGGGAATTCCCCCGTGATGGGTGGTTTGTTGGTCACTTGGCTAAATCCATTTAATCGCTTGGTTCGGGCTCAGGATACTTGTCAACGCTCCAAAGCCAATAGAAAATTTGATAAAACTTGGCCCCGGACGTATTGCGAGGGTAAAGTTGGCAAACGTCAAAAATATGGCAAACGATATTGAACCCGGCGTTAACCATAAAAAAACCTGAGAACGGCTCACGATGACCAGATATCCATATCGACGTTCGAAGAGAAAACTCCCCTTGCCCGACGGGCTTACGGAAGTGCTGTTTGAATTCAGGCAGGTGGGCCGGATGCTTCGGGTGTGTGCCATCGATGCCCAAAGCGGTACCGAAGTGATCATGGTGGCCGATCCGCGCTACGGCGAAACCATGATTAAATCGCTGGCCATGCGAAAACTGGCCTATGTGCTCCGAAAAAAGCGCGGAGCCAAAAAAAGGCAAGTAAATCAAAACAGTGGCTGGTTTTAGGCCCTGTTTTTGCCAACCCCCTAAATCATGTGACTGCCCCGAGTGCTTGTGGCCGCTTGGCATTGGGATTCGAGATATGGTATCAAAGGCGCTCTTCGGGTGACGAGAAGCCGCCTTTGGTGGCCAGCGCCCAACAGTTTCAGGAGGCAGAGACAAATGTCAGCAGACACCATTGCCATCGCCGGCGACCACGGCGGATTAGGATTAAAGCAGGAACTAACCGCGTTTTTGAAAGACGCCGGTCACGATGTGCTTGATTTGGGCACCAACACCACCGACAGCGTCGATTATCCCGAATTTGGCTTTGCCGTGGCCGAAGCGATCAGGGATGGCCGCGCCGGTAGGGGCGTTTTGGTATGCGGCAGCGGCATCGGCATTTCCATTGCGGCGAACCGTTTTACTGAGATCCGCGCAGCCCTCATTCACGATGTGACGGGCGCCAGGCTTTGCCGCGAACACAACGATGCCAACGTCATTTGTTTTGGCGGTCGCATGGTTGGCCCCGATTTGGCAACCGATTGCCTGCAAACCTTTTTGAATACCGACTTTGAAGGCGGGCGTCACCAACGCCGTGTCGATAAGTTGAGTAACCCGTGAAGAATTAGATTAAAGGATAGACCTCCCAGATGAACCAATACGCAAACGAAGCTGTAAAAAACTTTTTCACCCGCGAACTCGGTCAGGCGGATGGTGATGTTCAGGCCGCAATTGATAAAGAGCTTGGCCGTCAACGCAGTGAAATAGAACTCATCGCTTCGGAAAACATTGTTTCGCGTGCCGTCATGCAGGCATCGGGCTCCGTGCTGACCAACAAATACGCCGAAGGGTATTCGGGGCGGCGTTATTATGGCGGTTGTGAGTTTGTCGACATTGCGGAAAATCTGGCGATTGAACGGGCCAAGAAAATCTTCGGCTGTGAATTTGTTAACGTGCAACCCCATTCCGGCGCGCAGGCCAACGGCGCGGTCTTTTTGGCGGTACTTAAACCCGGCGATACCATTATGGGCATGAGTTTGGCCGCC
>DAOVVL010000304.1 GCA_030637205.1 Thalassospiraceae bacterium
CTGGATGGTGTGCTGGCGAACGCTGCAAACATCAAACAGACCAAGCGCCGCGAACGCCTGATCGAACAAGCCGACCAGGCGCGCGTATCCAGACGGCTGGTGACGCTGGAAAAAGAAGTGCCCGTCACCATGGCTCTGGAAGACTTCGTATTGCACGAAGCTGATCCCGCCAAGATGATGGCGTTTTTGCAGCTGCACGGCTTTAAATCGATGCTCAACCGCATGGTGGCTCAAGGCTTTGATGCGCCGCCGCCGGTTGCACAAACAAACAAGCCAAAAGCAAAGGCAAAGACAAAGTCGGCTGAAAAAGCGGAACCTTCCGCGATGCCGCAAACTATCCCTGCAAATGTCGAAAAGAATTACGAACTTGTTTGTGACGAAAAAACGCTGAAACGCTGGATCGCAGATGCGCGCGAAGCCGGCCAGCTGGCGGTGGATGTGGAAACCACGTCGTTGAACGCCATGTCGGCCGAACTGGTGGGCGTGTCGCTTTGCTCAACTGCGGGCCACGCCGCATACGTTCCGTTGGCGCACAAGGGCTCGGCCCCCCAAGGGGCGCTGGATTTTGGCGATGGCGAAGGCGGGGGTGAAAGCGCCGCTAGTGAAGCGCCCGAACAAATAGAAATGAAAACGGCGCTGGCACTTTTAAAGCCGCTGCTGGAAGACCCGGGCATTTTAAAGATCGGCCAGAACATTAAATATGATTGTCTGGTGCTATCGAATTACGACATTTTTGTTACGCCCGTTGATGACACCATGCTCACCAGTTACGTTTTGGAAGGCGGGCTTCATGGGCACGGCATGGATGAGCTGGCCGAATTGCATCTTGGTTTGCAGACCATCAAGTTCAAGGAAGTCGCCGGCGTCGGCAAATCGCAAGTGACGTTTGATTACGTTCAGTTGGACAAGGCCCTGGATTACGCCGCCGAAGATGCCGATATAACATTACGCCTGCACGAACTGCTCAAACCCCGGCTTGTCAGCGATCACATGGTCACCATGTATGAAACCATTGAACGCCCGCTGATCCCGGTATTGGTGGAAATGGAAAAGAACGGCATTTTGGTCGATGCCAAGCAACTTAAAAACCTGTCCGCTGATTTCACCAAGCGCCTTGGCGTTCTGGAAAAAGAAATCCACAAACTGGCGGGGCGTGATTTCAATATCGCATCGCCTAAACAGTTGGGCGAAATCTTGTTTGATGATTTAGGCCTCGAAGGCGGCAAGAAAAGTAAAAAAACCGGCGCCTATTCAACCAACGCCGAAGTGCTGGAAGAACTTAGCCTGCTTCACGACTTGCCCAAGCGGGTGCTGGATTGGCGCCAGTTGGCAAAACTGAAAAGCACCTACACCGATGCACTTTTAAAACAGATCAATCCAAAAACCAAACGCGTCCATACGTCATATTCCATGGCCGGCACATCCACGGGCCGCCTGTCGTCCAGTGATCCCAACTTGCAAAACATTCCGATCCGCACCGAAGAAGGCCGAAAAATTCGCGACGTGTTTGTCGCCGATAAAGGAAACGTGCTGCTCAGCGCCGATTATTCGCAGATCGAACTGCGTTTGCTGGCCCACGTTGCCGACATAGCATCATTGAAAGATGCCTTTCTCGCGGGCCTTGATATTCATGCCATGACCGCATCGGAAGTTTTCGGGGTTCCTATTGAAGGCATGGACCCGATGGTGCGCCGCCGGGCCAAGGCCATTAACTTTGGCATCATCTACGGTATTTCGGCTTTTGGTCTGGCGCGCCAGCTGGGCATTCCCCGTGGCGAGGCGGCTGAATACATCAAGGCGTATTTCGAACGTTTCCCCGGCATCCGCGATTATATGGACCGCACCAAACAAGAAGCCGCCGATAATGAATACGTCACGACACTTTTTGGGCGGAGATGTTTTGTGCCCGGCATCAATGATAAAAACCCGGCCATGCGCGGGTTTTCCGAACGCGCCGCCATCAATGCCCCGATCCAGGGCGGCGCCGCTGATATCATCAAGCGCGCCATGGTGCGCCTGCCTGGCGCCATATCAGACGCCGGGCTTAAGGCCAAAATGCTGTTGCAGGTACACGATGAGCTGATCTTTGAATTGCCCAAGGCGGAAGTCGACAAAACCCGGAAACTGGTCAAAAGCGTCATGGAAGGGGCGGCCCAATTGGACGTTCCGTTGGTGGTCGATGTGGGCGTTGGCGATAATTGGGGCGAAGCGCATTGAGGCAGTTGAAATTCAATTAAGCCGTTCTATTGTCCGCCTTAACTGTGCTAGAACCACACACACCAGACACTTAAATAAGAAGCGAAAATATAACCCACGAGGTCGAAGTGCCCACAGACGTTAGAAAAATCATTTTTTCCAACCGTGAACTTCGGTTGATTCTGCCTAAATACTGCAAACAAAAGGGTATTCAATTGCCCGACTCACCGATGCAGGATTTCGAATTGATTCGCCCTGAAGGCGGCAAGCGCGTCGTGTCTGACGACACGCCCGAAGGCCTGAAGGTCATCTTGCGGTTCGTTTCGTCCAACCCGAACGAGCCGTTTCGTATCCACATGACCGAGAGCGATGTTGTTGAAGCCCTGATCATGGCGTGCCGCGAAGCCAAGATCCCGCTGCCGCGCAAAGCGAACAAGCATCTTCAGCCGCAAAAAGATGCCATTGCCTTGTCTATCGGCATGAACGAAAACATCGATTTTTCAAAATTGTAATTGATTGTATGGCCGTGGCGTCGTCTGACCTTCAGGACCGCACCCGGTTTACGATGCGCACGGCGATCAGGCTTGCGAATATGGCGCTGTAAATCAGCGGTTCGCGCACATCGGCTTTGACCATCCAGAAAAAATGCAGACACGCCAGCGCACCTGCCACATAGACCAGTTGGTGCAGGCGCTTCCATTTTTTCGCGCCCATGCGTTTGGTGACGGAACGCAAAGACGTTATTGCCAAAGCCGACAACATGACAATCACGACCATGCCAACGGTGATGAAGCGCCGCTTGACGATGTCGGTCCAGATCTCACCCCAGTCAAAAAACTGGTCCAGCCCCACATAACTTGAAACGTGCAGGGTGGCGTAGAAAAA
>DAOVVL010000115.1 GCA_030637205.1 Thalassospiraceae bacterium
AAAAACCCCGGGGCCACACCAGCATTTTGCATCCACCCGCCTTCGCAGTGTCGAAGAAGGGCTGCCGCTGGTGCGTGTTGCCAATACCGGCATTTCCGGCATCATTGATGGCTATGGGCGGGTGCAGGCACGCCTTGAACTGTCTACCGCGGGCGCACTGGATGGCGACCTGCCCAAGCCCGTGGCCCAACCCACCTGGTTTTCGCAGACCGGCAATGCACTTGGCCTTGCGCTGGCAGGGGGCTTGGCGCTGATGGGGTTTTTCCTCGGCCGTTTGGCCCACGGGCGCAAATAAAGCTGGAATTTGTCTGTTGGGAAAACTACCTCCAATAGTATGACGGCCTTCGCACCGCGCGAGGGCAAAAGGGGGGGCCGGCGTCGTACGCTTGACCCCTTTGTGGGCCAAGGGTATAGATGTTTTAAAGCGATTAACGCCTTGAAAACATTATAAAAATAATAATTAAAAACTGGACCCCAACCCATGACCACAAAAACAAGAAAACGAAGCCGTGCTCAACAAACGCTCATTGGCGTGCCCCGTCCGGTCGATATTCATGTTGGCCAGCGGTTACGTCAGCGCAGAACTTTACTGGGCCTCAGTCAGGAAAAACTGGGTGAAGCGGTGGCCTTGACCTTCCAGCAAATCCAGAAGTACGAGCGTGGTGCCAACCGCATTGGCGCCAGCCGCCTGTTCCAGCTGGCCCAGGTGTTGGACGTATCCGTCGGTTATTTCTTCGAGGATATGCCCGGCGAGGTGAAAAAAACCCGCGGCGAGCACGCCCAGGGCAAGCCGTTGGAAGAGCTTGAGTTTCTCCATACCGATGATCCCCTGGCACGGCGCGAAACCCTTGAACTGGTTCGTGCCTATTACAAGATCACCGACCCCAAGCTGCGTAAACGGGTGTTTGAGCTGACCAAGTCGATCGCCGCTTCCATCGGCTCTAAATGAGCGGTTTTGCGCTTTTTTAAAAAACATTGACCCAAAAGCCAAAGATTGTCACAAGAACGGGCGTTGCCTAACTAAGGGTAGCGCCCGATCGGTTTGATCGGCGTGGACGGATTTGGACCGCTTGCCACCACGAAAAAAAGGCTAAGTGGGTGCGGAAATCATGTCGGCCAGTTCGCTGGCGATTGTTATAGCCGCCCCGGGTCCCTGAGCATTTAATTTCAGAACTTGGAGCAGTTGCATGTCTATGAATGATTATCTTTTTACCAGTGAATCCGTTTCCGAAGGCCATCCCGATAAAGTTTGCGATCGCATTTCCGATGCCGTGGTCGATGCATTCCTGACCGTCGATCCTGTTGCGCGTGTGGCATGCGAAACGCTGGTCACCACCAACCGTATTGTGCTGGCCGGCGAAGTTCGCGGCCCCGAACCGTTGGTCGCATCCAACGGTGAAGTCGACAAAGCACACATGGAAGAAATCGCCCGCGCGTGTGTGCGCGATATCGGTTACGAACAGGATGGCTTCCACTGGAAAAATGCCGAAGTTTCCGTTTACCTGCACGGCCAGTCCGCCGACATCGCACAGGGCGTTGATGCGGCAGGCAACAAAGACGAAGGTGCGGGCGATCAGGGGATCATGTTTGGTTACGCGTGTCGTGAAACCGAAGTCCTGATGCCGGCGCCGATCTACTTCTCACATTCCATTCTAAGCTCACTTGCCGAAGCGCGCCATTCAGGCGCCGAGCCGGGCCTTGAACCGGATTCAAAAAGTCAGGTGACTTTGCGTTATGTTGACGGCAAGCCGGTTGGCGCAACTTCCGTTGTGGTTTCAACCCAGCACGCCGAAGGCCTGAGCCAGGATGAAGTACGCGAAATCGTTCGCCCCCATGTTGAAAACGTCTTGCCCGATGGCTGGATGTGCGAGGAAGACGAATTTTATGTGAACCCCACGGGCACCTTTGTTATCGGCGGCCCCGATGGAGATTGCGGCCTGACCGGTCGCAAGATCATCGTCGATACCTACGGCGGCGCTGCACCCCACGGTGGCGGTGCGTTTTCCGGCAAAGACCCGACCAAGGTTGATCGCTCGGCCGCTTACGCCGCGCGCTATCTTGCGAAAAACGTGGTCGCTTCCCAAGTGGCTGAAAAATGCACCATCCAGCTGGCCTATGCCATCGGCGTTTCCAAACCGCTTTCGGTTTATGTCGATACCCATGGCACCTGCGAAGTCAGCGAAGACAAGCTGGCGGCGGAACTGCAAAAGCTGATGGATCTTTCGCCGCGCGGCATTCGCGAACACCTGAACCTCAACCGTCCCATTTATGCCCGCACTTCGGCGTATGGCCACTTTGGCCATAGCCCCGAAGCAGATGGCGGTTTTTCGTGGGAAGATACGGGCCTTGCAGATGCCATCCGGCGCGCCCTCTAAACCGGATCAGATGCGTGAAGGCGAGAAGCCTTCGCGTGACGATCCCATTCGTTCCTTTGGCCGGCGGCGGGGCAAAAAGCTTCGCCCCGGCCAAGAACGTTTGCTGGCGGAATTTCTGCCGACCATCACGTTTGATCCATCTGCTGATTTCAATTCCCAGTTTGGAAATGGTCATGGCAATGGCCAAGGTGAAGCCAAAAAAGAAATATGGATGGAAATCGGTTTCGGCGGCGGTGAACATTTGGCCGCTCAGGCAGACCTTAACCCCGACATCGGCTTTATCGGCTGCGAGCCGTTCATTAACGGCGTGGTCAAGCTGGCATCGCAACTGAAAGCCAAAGGCCTGAAAAACGTACGCGTGTGGGCCGATGATGTGCGCATGATTTTCGATGGCGTGCCCGATCAGGCTTTAAGCCGCGTCTTTATCCTGTTTCCCGATCCGTGGCCGAAAAAACGCCATTCCAAGCGCCGCCTGCTGACCGCCCAGACGCTTGATCAACTGGCGCGCATGATGAAACCGGGTGCCGAGCTGCGCATCGCGTCTGATCACGCAGACTATGTTCGCTGGGCGCTGGGCCAAGTTCTGGCGCACCCGGCATTTGCGTGGACGGCCGAAAGCGTTCGCGACTGGAAGCACCCGCCCGCTGACTGGGTCGAAACCCGCTATCAGCAAAAGGCCCGGGCGCGGGGCATTGGCGCCACCTTCCTGATATTTCGCCGCAGGGCCTGAACCTTGCCCAAGCGGCAGATAACCGGGATTTTGCGCGAATTATGGTCGATTTGACTTGTCTTTTAGGGGGGCTGGGTGTAAAAAACGCCCATCAATCAATACCTAAGTCTCGCTGGTTCGCTTAAGGATCAGGTTTGAGGTGGGCCCCCGGGCCCGCCTTTTGTATTTCTGGGGCTTAACTGGCGGCTTGGGTGTTTTGTTAGGACGAGAAGAAAAATGGACGCAGCCCAAAGGGTCGAACAGATTATCAGCCCCGCCGCCGAAGACCTGGGGTTTGAGATTGTGCGCGTGCAACTGTCGGGCGACAAACGCCCCCGCTTGCAGGTGATGGCCGAACCCAATGACGGCAGCAACATGGAAGTAGGCGACTGTGCAACCCTCAGCCGCGCTATCTCCGCAGTACTTGATGTAGAAGACCCGATCCCGGCCGAGTACACGCTTGAGGTTTCATCGCCGGGTATTGACCGTCCGCTAACGCGGGCAAAAGATTTCGACCGCTGGAAGGGATTTGAAGCCCGCGTCGAAATGAACCAGATGATTAGTGGACGCAAACGCTTTACCGGCAAGTTGCTGGGCCTTGGCGAAAATGATGTGATCCGCATTGAAGTGGACGGCGAAACACACGATTTGCCGTTTGATGATTTATACCGCGCTAAACTGTTGTTGACCGATGAGCTCATTCAGGCGGCAACACGCGAACAGAGCGCATAAGGGATATTGACCATGAGCAAGCAAACTATTCAGACCACCGGCGTGCATGTACGCCCCGAACTTTTAACCGTTGCCGATACCGTCGCACGCGACAAAGGCATTGATCGCGACGAAGTGCTTGATGCGATGGAACAGGCCATCCAGAGGGCCGGTCGTTCAAAGTATGGCCACGAACACGATATTCGTGCCCACATCGACCGCACGTCTGGCGAAATTTCGTTGGCGCGTTATGTCGAAGTGGTGGAAGAAGTTGAAAACGAACACACCGAAATCAACTTGAAGGACGCCCTGAAAAAAGACGATGAAATTGAACTGGGCGGCTTTTTGGTTGATCCGCTGCCGCCGATCGATTTCGGGCGCATCGCCGCACAGACCGCCAAACAGGTGATCGTGCAAAAGGTTCGCGAAGCCGAACGCAAGCGCCAGTATGCAGAATTCAAGGATCGCATCGGCGAAGTGGTCAACGGCATCGTCAAACGTATCGAGTTCGGCAACGTCATCGTTGATCTTGGTCGTGGCGAAGCCCTGATGCGCCGTGATGAAACCATCCCGCGCGAACACTTCAACAACGGCGACCGTGTGCGTGCTTACATCATGGACGTGCGTGAAGAACAGCGCGGCCCGCAAATCTTTCTTTCGCGCACCCATCCTGAATTCATGTCCAAACTGTTTGCGCAGGAAGTTCCGGAAATTTATGACGGCATCATCGAAATTAAATCGGTGGCCCGTGATCCTGGATCGCGCGCAAAAATCGCCGTCATCAGTCACGACAGCTCCATCGACCCGGTTGGCCCGTGTATTGGTATGCGCGGTTCGCGCGTGCAAGCGGTGGTCGGCGAACTGCAAGGTGAAAAGATCGACATCATTCCGTGGTCACCGGACCCGGCGATGTTCATCGTGAACGGACTTGCGCCTGCCGAAGTGACCAAGGTCGTGTTGGATGAAGAAAACAACAAGATCGAAGTCGTGGTTCCCGATGACCAGCTTTCGCTGGCTATTGGCCGTCGTGGTCAGAACGTGCGTTTGGCATCGCAGCTTTCGGGTTGGGAAATTGATATCCTGACCGAAGCGGAAGAAACCGAACGCCGTCAGGAAGAATCGCGCCTGCGTTCCGATATGTTCATCGAGGCACTGGACGTTGACGACATGATTGCACAACTGCTGGTAACCGAAGGCTTCACGTCCATTGAAGAAGTGGCGTTCGTGCCGCTTGACGATCTGGCGATGATCGACGGTTTTGATGAAAGCGTCGCCGAAGAGTTGAGCGCCCGTGCGCGTAACTTCCTTGAACAGCGCGACGAAGAACTGGCTGCCAAGTGCAAGGAAATGGGTGTCGAGGCCGACATGATCTCGGTTGAGGGCATTTCCATTGAAATGGCTGCCAAACTGGGTGAGCAGGGCGTCAAAACCCGCGACGACCTGGCCGATCTGGCAGGCGACGAGCTGCGTGAAATGCTGCCGCTCGCCAAGCTCAATCAGGCCAAGGCCGATGAAATCATCATGGCGGCACGCGCCCACTGGTTTGCCGATGATCCGGCGCCTGAAACTGAACACGATGCGTCACCCGAAGCTGAGGATGACGCAGCCACGGAAGAAAAGGGCGCTTAAAACATCGCAAAAGGGGCCATTTCGGGAGCAAGCCCATGGGTGAAGAGATCCACGTTGATCAAAAAGGCGATCAAACTGAACAAAACGGATCGTTACGGCGTTGCATCGTTACCAATGAGCGCAAACCGCCCGTTGAAATGCTCCGTTTTGTGATTGGTCCCGAAGGCCAGGCGGTGTTTGATGTGGCCGGGAAATTGCCGGGCCGGGGTTTGTGGTTGAGCGCCGGTGCGGATATGTTACAAACTGCCGCACACAAGGGCGCTTTTGCCCGTGCTGCCAAGGCGCAGGTCAAGGTGCCTGACGATCTTGAGGACCAGGTAAAGGGTCTGTTGAAAAAACGTTGTTTGAGCCACTTGGGATTGGCCAAACGTGCGGGCCAGGTTACGGCGGGATTTGAAAAAGTCCGCGCCCGGTTAAAAAAAGGCGGTGTCGGCGTGTTAATCGAAGCATCCGACGCCAGGCCCGATGGCCGCGCCAAGGTGGAAGCCCTGGCCAAGGCTGTCGCAGGCGAAACGCCGATCATTGCGTTGTTTGAACGCAGCGATCTGGCAAACGCCATCGGTCGCGAAGAAGCCGTCCATCTGGTGATAGAACCGGGTCGACTGGCCGAAGGATTTTTGAACGATGCGTCCAGACTGGCGAAAGTGCTGGGCCGGGACGCAGATGGAACTGAAGAAATAAACGACGCAAGAGAGAATTAGGAAGCCATGAGCGAAACCAAGGACAAGACCACTGGTGACGACGACAAGAAGCCGCTGCGCCTTTCGCGCCCCGGCAAGCTTGAACTGAAAAAGACCGTCGAAACCGGACAGGTCAAACAAAGCTTCTCGCATGGCCGCTCTAAGATGGTGACCGTTGAGGTGCGAAAGAAACGCACCTACGCACCCGATTCCGGTGGCAAGATGGCAGCGGTTAGCGATCATCCAGATCCGTTTGCCGGCGGCGGCGCCCAGGCCGAAGTCGAAGCCATCGAAGCTCAGGACGATTCCAATCTCACCAAACAGGAGCGTGAAACCCGCGCCAAGGCGCTGGTTGATGCGCGCGAACGCGCCGAAGAAGAAGCCCAGCGGGCCGAAGAAGAAGCCGCGCGTCTGGCCGCCATGCCCGAGCCGGAACCCGAGCCAGAACCCGAGCCTGAGCCCGAACCCGAAGTTAAAGCCGAGGCCGA
>DAOVVL010000114.1 GCA_030637205.1 Thalassospiraceae bacterium
AATTGAATTTGCCGATGGCAACCGCATCATCCTTCTGGCCGAAGGCCGCTTGGTGAACCTCGGTTGTGCTACCGGCCACCCCAGCTTTGTGATGAGCGCATCGTTCACTAACCAGGTGCTGGCGCAGATCGAACTGTTCGTCAATAACAAGGACGGCAAATACAAAAATGAAGTTTACGTGTTGCCCAAGCACCTTGATGAAAAGGTTGCCATGCTGCATCTGGAAAAACTTGGCGCGACGCTGACCAAGCTTTCCAAGGAGCAGGCCGATTACATCGGGGTACCGGTCGACGGCCCGTTCAAGCCCGATAGCTACCGTTATTGATTTTGCTTTGAAGGCAAATCTTAAAGGGGGGCAGCGGACCGCGTTGCTCCCCTTTTTTGTTGGCCCTTTTCAGTGGACGCATGGTGACGCAACCCCCCTATTTCGCGCGACTGGCTTGTAATTCGCCCGCCCCGGCGACATGATTGAACCTATGGGTCAGGGAACGCAAACCATCGATATTTTGCAATCGCTCAGCGGTGCCGGACCGGCGCTGGGATTAGGCGTGGCGGTGCTGATATTGGCTTTAATTGCGGTGCGCCAGCACGGCGACATCCGGGCGTTCAGAACAAATCTTGCGCGCCTCACGTCGGATGCGGAAATCAGCCACGAAATTCTCGCCACCGCCGCCGACGGCCTGTTTTTATGGGTATCTGCCAATGGCAGCCAGGCCTGTTCGCGGCGCCTGGCCGTGATGCTGGGCCTTGATAACGGGGTGCGCTCAGGCTTCGATGATGTGATGGAACGCTTTGCCGGAAGCGACGCCGACGCGCTTCGCGCGGCGTGCGGGCATTTGCGCGAACGCGGCGACGCGTTTGAGATTTTGCTGACCACCAAGGACGGCGCCCGGCGCTTGCTGGTGGTGGGGGTGCGCGCCGGAACCCAGGAAGGCGACGCGCTGGCCGATGTTTTGTGGATGCGCGATGTTTCCGATCTGGCGCCACCCGCCGAAGCATCGCGCGCCACTTCGCGCGAAGTCATCGAAGCCATTCCGTTCCCGGCGTGGCTGCGCGGATCAGGCCTGGCGCTGCAAATTTCCAACGCCCGCGCCGAAGCCCTTTCCGCCCCCGACGTCAGCCGCGAACTGGCCGAACGCGCCCGCCATGACAACCGGGTCATGTCTGAGCGCCACCTTTTGACCATGTCTGATGCCAAGCCGCGCTTGGTCGATATCACGGAGATTCCGCTGGTCGGCGGCGGCACGTTAGGCGTCGCCCAGGATCTGACGCGCAGCGAAGAAATTGAAGGCGATTACACGCGCCACATTCAGGCGCAAAACCATGTGATGGAAACGCTGGCGACCGCCATTTCCATTTTCGACGGCAAAGGCAAGTTAACGTTTTTCAATTCGGCCTACGCCGAACTGTGGGGCGTGAAGCCTGACTGGCTGAAAAGCGGACCGACGCTGGGCGCGGTGCTGGACCGGCTGCGCGATCTGCGCAAGCTGCCGGAAGTGGCCGATTACAAAGCCTATAAGTCGGGCCAGTTGAGCCTGTTTGGAACCTTGACCGGCCCGGTCGAGGAAATGATGCACCTGCCTGACGGCACCGCGCTGCGTGGCGTGGTCAGCCCGCACCCGCTGGGGGGGTTGGTATTTGCCTATGAAGACGTGACCGATCATCTGGATCTTGAGCGGTCTTACAAAACGCTTTCGCTGGTGCAGGCTGAAACCATCGACAATCTTTACGAAGCCGTTGCGGTGTTTGGTGGCGATGGGCGAATTCGTTTGTTCAATCCATCGTTTGCGCGCACATGGCAATTGGGTGGGCAATTAGATGGACGAATGGATGGGGAACTTGATGAAGGCAGCGATGGCAGCGCGCAAGACCTGCACATCAGCGATTTTGTGGATCGCATTGTGGCCCGTGTGCGACCCAAGGATGGCGAGCAACCCGTAAACCGCGATGCGTTGAACGCAAAATTGATGAGCCGCGAGAACTCTCGCGGAAGGTTGGAACTGAACGACGGTGTCGTGCTCGAATTTGCCAAGGTGGCGCTGCCCGATGGTGCGGTGCTGCTAAGCTATCTTGATGTTACCGACAGCGCGCGTATTGAACAGGCCTTGATTGAGCGCGCCCGTTCCATGGCTGAAACCAATTTGCTGAAATCTGAATTTCTCGCCGGCGTCGCTAATGAAATCCGCACGCCGCTAAACGCCATCATCGGTTTTGCCGCTATATTGTCGGAAGAATATTTCGGAACGTTATCTGAACGGCAAAAAGAATATTCGCGCGGCATTCTTGAATCTGCCGAAGAACTGGTATCGGTGATCGAAGGCACCCTTGATCTGGCCACCGTCGAAGCCGGCCTGATGACGTTAGAGTTAGATACGGCGGATGTGAAAAACCTGCTCAGCAGTGTGCTGGGGCTGGTGCGCGAACGCGCGCGCCAACGCAACGTAACCCTCAGCTTTGACTGCCCTGCCGATATCGGGTGGCTGGTAGCCGATGAAAAAAGGCTCAAACAGGCGCTTTATAACCTTGTCAGCGCCGCCATTCACGCAACGCCGCCGGGCGGCGGGGTGGCCGTGGCAGCCGCGCGCGACGAAAAAAGCGTTACCTTTGAAATTGTCGATGGCGGGCCGGGCCTGAAAGATTATGACATCCCGCCGGGCGTGGCGCTGGTGACACGCTTTATTGAATTGCACGGTGGTGACGTACACATCGAAACCCGACCCGGTCGCGGCACCGCCATCACATGTCGTTTGCCGACCGACCCCGCACCTACTGACAACGGCGTACAGCCCGATCTGTTTTCCGATTTCAAAGCTTAACTTATTTATAGCCGCGACAGTTTAGCCGGGCGTAATAATTGGCAATGGCGTCGACATCTTCAATGCGCAACCGCGAAGACTGTTTTTCCATGATGGGATGATTGCGCCAACTGCCCGCAGCGTCGTCCGTATCGTTCCATGCAGAAGCCCTGAGCAACAACAATTCCCGGCGAAGGTACGCACGTTGCTGCCCTGCCAGATTGGGCACACTGGCCATATTGGCAATGCCGAACGATCCATGACAGCCGACACATGGTTTCACCGCATCGGGGCGTTGTGGACGTTTTTCCTTTTTAGCTACCGGATCAGGTTCAGCCTTGCCGTCACACGGAAGCGCCGCAATGGCGTTGGCCAGCGTACCAAACCGGGTTTCATCCATCGAGGCGCCGATATGACCCATAATCGGATCAGAACGACCCCGCGAAATCGCACGCACCGGATCGGGTGAAACGGCTTGGCCGTTCTGTGCGGTGGCCTTGGCATCCTGTGCGGCCTTGGTGGTCGCTTCATGGGCACGACGAAACGCCCAAAGCTGCTTGACGATGTAATTGGGGTTTTGCCCGGCAATAGACGGGTGGGTCGGGATCTGGCTGACGCCGCCCGGACCATGGCATTTAAAACAGGTTTTCAGTTCGGGCGGTGCGGGTTCAGGCGCCGGCGTTTGCGCCCAGGCGTTTGATGCAAGTAACGCCCAGATCACACCGATTTGTGCACCACGCACGGCCATTGCTTTGATCATTCCTGAGCCCCGCCGGGCACACCGCGGGTGGTGGAATATTCAAAGTGGCGTTCTTCGCCCGGATGAATGTGTTCGCGCGCACTGTACCCGGCCCGCGCGGCCTCAGCAAAACCGGTCAGGATCAATTTCAGCTTGCCCGGGTACGTCGCAATGTCGCCCACCGCATACAGGCCGCTCAGGTTTGTTTCCATGCTTGCCGGATCAACCTCGATATGGTTGGCCTCGATCTTCAGGCCCCACTCAGATATGGGGCCGATATCCTGCTTGAGGCCAAAAAACGGCAGCAACACATCGGCGTCAAGGCTACGCGTATTGCCATCCAGATCAGAAACCAGAACTTTTTCCAGCGCCCCGCTGGCCCCTTCAAGGGCTGAAAGCTGATAAGGCACGACAACCTCAACCCGGCCCTCAGCAACCAGGGCGTCCATTTTTTTAACGCTTTCGGCTTGGGCGCGAAATTTGGGACGGCGATGGACCACGGCCACCGATTTGGCCACTTCGGCCAGCGACACGGCCCAGTCCACAGCTGAATCGCCCCCGCCCGCGATAACCACGCGGCGGTCCTTGAAATCTTCGCGCCGTTTAACCAGATAATGCACCCCGCGCCCCGGTCCCTGACCTTCGAAAGCTTCAATGCCATCCATGGGCGGGCGGTTGGGGCCAAATGCGCCGACGCCTGCCGCGATGATGACCGCGCCCGCATCAAATTCCTGGGCTTTGGAAGTCACGACCCGCCAGCGCCCGTTTTCAGCAGGCGCCAATTCAGAGACCTGCTGGTTTAAATGAAATTCGGGGCCAAACGGCTGGGCCTGAGCTTCCAGCATGGCCACCAGTTCACCGGCCAGAACTTCGGGATGGCCGGGGATGTCATAAATGGGTTTTTCCGGATAAAGCGCCGAAAGCTGGCCGCCCACGGCGTCCAGTGCGTCCACCAGATGGCACTTCAGGTCCAGCATTCCGGCCTGAAAGGCGGCAAACAGCCCCGCCGGGCCGGCACCAATAATCACCACATCGGCTATAATCGGATTTTGCGTCTTATTGTTCTTTTTGGTCATGGCCTGTCTGGAAAAAAGAAGGTTAAACTCAAGAACCGCTTATAACAGGTTCACGCCCGGGGGGGATCAAAAATGTCCTTAGGTGCGGGCAAACCACTTAGCAAACCAAGGGGGCCACAGGGGGGCGCTAAATGCCAACGGGCGACAACAACATCCGGATCGAACTGGCTGGCCTGAAGGCCACCTTTGAGCTGGCACAGCGCATCGCGCGCTTAAGCGAAATCGGTGACGTGATCGCACTATCAGGTGATCTGGGATCGGGAAAAACAGAATTTGCCCGCGCCTTCATTCGC
Source organism: Thalassospiraceae bacterium (assembly GCA_030637205.1). Lineage (GTDB taxonomy): Bacteria > Pseudomonadota > Alphaproteobacteria > Rhodospirillales > Magnetovibrionaceae > DAOVVL01. The sequence goes on from DAOVVL010000114.1 coordinate 4,904, forward strand.
GCCCTGACAGACGCAGAAGAAGAAGTACCCAGCCCCACTTTTACACTGGTTCAGACCTACGACGGCATCAGCGGCGAGATCTGGCATTTTGATTTGTACCGCGTCAGGTTGCCTGAAGAGGTACTGGAACTGGGCATCGAAGAAGCCTTTCACGACGCCATCACGCTCATCGAATGGCCGGAAAAACTGGGCCCTTATTTGCCGCGCGGAAGGCTCGACATCAGCCTCACCGTGACCCGTGGCAAACACCACCGACAGGCTGAGCTGTCGCCGCACGGAAGCTGGGTTGAACGGTTGAGGGAAAGCGGCCATGCCTGAGCTGGATTTCGCAACCCTGCCGCGCCTTTCCAAGGGCATGGCGTTTCTTGATCTTCATGGCTGGGAAAAAGTCGTGATTTATCCCATTGCCGGCGACGCATCGTTTCGCCGCTATGCGCGCATCGAAGGCATTGGTCGCGATGCCATTTTAATGGATGCGCCGCCCGAACACGAAGACGTGCGGCCGTTTGTGCAAATCGCCAATCATCTGCGCGATCTAGGCTTTAGTGCCCCTGAAATTTTTGCCAACGATCTTAAAGCAGGCTTTTTATTGTTGGAAGATTTGGGGCCTGAAACTTTTACCCAAGCACTTGCCACTGACCCATTACAAGAACGCCAACTTTATGAACTGGCTACCGATACGCTTGCGAGCCTGCACAAAATTCCAGGTGAAAGCGCCGCGCCGGACTGGCTGGCGCCCTATGACGATGAAAAGCTGCTGAGCGAAGCGGCACTGTTTGCCGACTGGTTCATGCCCGCGGTGGGTCTTGATAATATTTCCGGTTCTGCGCGTGCCGATTTTGATAAAGCATGGCTGGAAGTTTTGACCGCCGTTCATCAAGGCCCGCGCACGTTGGTGCTGCGCGATTTTCATGTGGACAATCTGGTGTGGATGGCAGCACGTGAACAAACCAATGCCTGCGGGCTTCTGGATTTTCAGGACGCGGTGGCGGGCCACCCGGCGTATGATTTGATGAGCCTGTTGGAAGATGCACGCCGCGACATTTCAACTGATTTAAAACAAGAGATGCTGAAACGTTATCACGATTTGATGAGCACGGATGATCGAAAGGCGTTTGATGATGCGTTTGCGGTCCTTGCCGCCCAGCGCCACGCCAAGGTCATCGGCATTTTCACCCGCCTGATGGTACGCGACGGAAAATCGAATTACCTCACACATATCGCGCGTGTGTGGAAACTGCTGGAACACGCGCTGGCGCACCCGGCGCTTGAACCCGTGGACCGGTGGTTTGAAACTTACGTGCCGCCGGAAAAACGCATCGCGCCCGAACAGGCGGGGGCAAAATAATGAACAAACAAATGCCCAAACAGGCAATGGTGCTGGCCGCCGGGTTAGGTCTGCGCATGCGCCCGTTAACCGAAACCCTTCCCAAACCGTTGCTGAAAGTGGGCGCACAGACCATGCTGGATCGCGCGTTGGACCGCTTGTTGGAGGCCGGCGTAAGCCGTACGGTGGTTAACCTGCATTGGCTGGGCGAAATGATCGAAGCGCATCTGGAGGCGCGCACCCAACCACAAATCCTTTTCACCCATGAAGACCCGATTTTGGAAACCGGTGGCGCCATCGTGAACGCGCTATCAAAAAACGCGCTCAAACACGAAGCCCTGTTTGCCCTAAACGCCGATCAGGTGTGGAT
>DAOVVL010000009.1 GCA_030637205.1 Thalassospiraceae bacterium
AGCGTACACCAAAGCCGCTGACATCGTGTTGTTGGCTGACATGAATCACACCCTGAATGAAATCTTGTCTGACGTTGACGACCTTGGGGCAGTGCTTGACAGCGCCCTTTAATCACCGCCCCCACGGGCAACCAAAGGAAAAAAGAAGATGGACGAAATTGCAAAATTGAAAGCCAGCATCGCTCTTGTCATGACCAAGTGGGGTGAAGCGAGCGAAAAATTTGATCCGGTGTTGCGCAAGCACACCAGTGAAATCAAGGAAATGGGGACCACCACCAAGGCCACGGCTGACCAGGTCGAGGAACTGGGCGCCACCATCCTGAAGCTGCAAGGGGAGTTCGAGGCGCTGCGTACAGCGCTTGCAGACGCTGAAGCGAATGACGGCGGGGATGATGCGGGCGACGACGACACGGCGCAACTGTGCAGCCCAGGCACCCGGTTTATGAAGTCCTCCCAGATGGAGACCTGGCAAAAAGACAAAGGGCACCGTTGGCAGAGTGAGCGCGCGACGATCAACACCAAGGGCGGGCTGTCGGGCGACATCTTTGGCACCAACAGCAACGCCGCGGGACTGCAAGACCAGTTCTACAACCGAGATGCGCCCGATCAGAATCGGCGCCAGGGCCAGATTATCCGGGGGCTGTGTACGATAATCCCAGTGGGCGATGTTGGCTCGATCCGCACCAAGGTTGAGGTTGCTGAGTATTCGCTTGTTTGCTTGCTCACCGAGGCAATCGGTGCGTCGGGTTCGCCAGGTGCGCGTACCATTAAGGTTGACCGCCTGGCTGGGTTCAAGCTCACGTCGCCGTATAACCTCATCAAGCTGAACAACGGCAGTGATGCCGAGGAAACGTTCACGATTGCATCGTTGACCCCTGACGACGCGCTGTGTCCCAACGGGCCTGGCACCATCGTATCGGCGTCGACCGCAACGGTGTTCGCCTACTCGGTTGGCCAGCTGGCAACTGCCGATGCGTTCGCCCCCACGCTCGAAGCGCACCTGAAGCCCAAGTCGCTCGACGTCTTCACTGATCGCACCGTGCCGATTGCGAAGAATACCACGTGGGTCGAAGTCACCAAAGAAGAGATGAGCGATGACGTCCGCGGCGCCGACGTTGTTGACCGGCGTTTGATGGGCAAGGCGGGGCGCAACGAAGACAAGGACTTGTTGTATGGTGAAGGCGCCAGCGGCGAGACCTTGGGCTTCATGAAAAACACCCTGATTCCCTTGTTCCTGTGGTCGCTGTCGGGCACAGGCAACACCAAACTCGACTTCATCATTGACCTGTGCTACAGCTTGACCCAGGCCGAACACATCTGCTCGTCGGTCCTGATCAACCCCAATGACCACCGCGACATCATCAAGCTCAAGGGCGATGATGGACATTACGTGTATTGGAAGGTTATGACCGAAGGCGCGCCCATGAGAATTTTTGGGGCGCAGATCATCAGCACCACCGCTATCAACGCGGGCGATGTGTTGGCGGGTGATTTCCCGATCGGCGCCACGTTCTATCCTCGCGATGAGCTGGAAATTTTCATTGGCGAGCCCAATGATTTCTTCCTGCGCAATGTCAAGGCTGTCCTGGTTGAGAATCGATATGGGGTCAACCATGATATCCCCCTGGCGTTTGCTCGCGGTAGCTTCGACAGTGAGCCGTCGTAAGTTTGACGTGTTGTGGTGGCGTGATATCGAGCGGGCCCGGTATCACGTCGGGTGGGCAAGGGGAATTTTGATGGCGAAATTAAACGACGCAGTAACGTGGGCCCTGTATGAAGCCCGCATCAGGGAAGTGCTCGAAGTCCCAACGGGCAGCGCCGAAGACCTGCAGGACTTGCTAGACACAGCAACGCGAGCGGGCGACAGGTACATGAACAACCCCTTCGTTGATGATGAGGGAGTTGACATTGCCACGCCACGGGGCGCGTTGAAAGGCGTGTGGGCGTACATGACTGTGTTGTGGGGCGCGGACGGCGTGGGGGGCCTGACACCCGCTGTGGCGGGTGTCAAGACAGGCGACCTGTCCGAATCATTTGGTGTGTTGGGTGGCGGCTTCAGCCCCTCGAAATCGGCGATGATGGCGGGCAAAACCCACTGGGCAAATTTTCGTGAGAAGTGGTGTCAGTGATGGCTGAAGTCGAAGACAAAGACCTGGGGTTTGATGCGTTGGTGGTGATGTTGACTGAACTGTCGAAGCCAATCAACCCGTCAACTTTCAACGTGGGATTTTTTGCCCCGGAGATCGCGGAGTATGCAGCTTACAACGAATTTGGGACGGCTGACATACCCGAGCGCCCGTTCATGCGCACAACGTTTGACGCCAACACCGCAAAGTATATTGACTTGGCAACGCGAGCAGTGGGCAAGGCTGTCGATAATCCCCAGCGGGTTTCATTCATGTTCAAGCCCCTGGCTAACGAAGTCCGAAACGACATTATTGAAGCAATTCAGGGCGGGCCTTGGGTGCCCAACGCAGAGTCAACCGCCCAAGCCAAGGGCTACAACCAGCCCCTGGTTGAGACTGGTCAAATGCAGCGCGCGGTTGTAATCAAGACGGGCAAGGCGGGGGCTTGATATGGGTACAATTTTAGGGCGCACCAGTGTCCAGATACAGCGGCAAAGCGGGGCATACGACGCGGGTGGCATTTGGCAACCTGACCTGCCAGCCCCGTTCAATATCAGGGCGGGTGTGCAACCACTGACAGGGCTTGAGCTGCAACGGCTGCCCACAGGCCAGCGTCAGGTTGCTAGGTATAAGGTGTACACCAACACCGCCCTGCAGACTGTGGAGCTGAACCCTGGCCAACGCCCCGACCTGTTGACCTACAAGGGGCAGACCCTGGAAGTGGTCAGCGTTGAAGACTGGCAAGATCACCAGGCAAGCACCAAACATTATAAATTTTTGCTAGTCTTACAGGGGGCTGACCAACAATGACAATACCTGTTTACGTCCCTGAAGCCTACGAGGTGGCCTTGCAAGCCTGGGCAGCGGCTGTGTTGGGGATGCCTGTTAATTTTTCAGGTCAACAAGCCCCCAAGCCCCTGACCAAGCCGTTTGCCACACTGTTGGTGTTGGGAGCACCGAAAATTTCAAGCGGCCAACAGGTCGAGTATTTGCCAGGGTCTGACCAGGTAGACTTGCAGGTTGTCAGCCGCTACCAAGGAACCGTCAGCATCAACATTTTTTCGAGCCTGCACGCTTCGGCAATGCGTAAGCTCGAAGCCAGCCTTGGTCAAGGCAGTGTCAGGGACGCCAACAGGGCCAACGGCTTGGTTGTTGCTTATGTGTTGTCAGGAACACGCAGGTTGACGGTTGGTGTTGACGGTGGTGCTGAGACTCGAAGCCAAGCGGGCTTTGTGTTTCGGTTTGCTGAAGTACAAAGCGAAATTTCCGACGACTACATTGATAACGTCATTGTTACCAACGACATTTAAAAAGGGGGCACGATGCCTGAACTAAACAACAACGTCACTGTAAACGTGTCGACTGACAACCCGCCTGTCTCGGCTGCCAATTTTGGCGTGCCCTTGTACCTGCCGACACCCGGCACCCTGGGCGTTGGCTTCACCGAGCGTATCAGGTTTTACACCGATACTGACGGCGTAGCGGCTGACCTGGCAAGCGGCGACATTACCGCAAGCGTTGCCGATGCTTTGGAAATCGCACTGCAGCAAACGCCCCGTGTTACGACGCTGGCAGTGGGGCGGGTTGACGCGGGTACTACCGAAGAAAAAACCTTGACCATCACCGCCGTCACAGCTGACGACGTGGTGACGGCCTGGCTTGATGGCCACAAGGTGGAGCACACTGTTACTGGTATTGATGACGTTGATTCGGTGGCACTGGCGTTGGATGCCTTGTTGTCTGCGCTGCCCAATGCGGCAAAATTTGACATCAGCAATGCCACCAACGTGATCACCATTTTTCGTCTGATTGGGTCGGTTCCGTTTGATTTGGTCGTGGAAACCACAGGCACCAGCACCGCGGCGGTTGCGACGTCATCCCCTGCCCCTGATGCAACCATTGACCTTGACGCAATCCTTGCTGAGAACGGTGGTTTTTACGCGGTCATCAGCGAGGACAAGGGCGACGGTTGGCATAAGCTTGTCAGCGCCTGGGCGGAAACAAACAGGCGTCTGTACTTTGCACAGTCCAACACGCCTGGGGTCAAGGGCTCGGACACTGACGACCTGTTGAGCGTCCTGGGCGGGCTGGCTCGCGAGTTCACCGTTATTACCCAGCACGCTAGCGACACCGACGAGCAGAGCGAAGCGTGGCCAGCGAAAAAACTTGAAGCCAATCCCGACGTCAAAACCACCGCGTGGGCCTATGCCACGCTGGCTGGCATCACCCCGGGCACGTTCACCCAAACAGAGCGCCAGAATCTCGAAGGCAAAAATGGCAATCTGTATTGGTTGTTTTATGGCTTTGGTTCGATGTGGCCAGGCGTCACCTGCGCAGGTCGAAAAATTGACGTCCGGATTTCTTTGGATTGGACCAAGGCCCGGATTGAGGAAGGGCTGGCGCAGCTGTTCCTGACGGTCTACAACGCCAACAGCAAAATCCCACTGACTGACGAGGGCATCAGCCAGGGCGCGGCGGTCATCAAGTCCGTTGGTCGACAGGGCGAGGTTGCAGGGCATTACGTCGAGGGTACCTTTGTCGTTACACAGCCGTTGGCTTCCGAAGTCCTCGGGCCTGACAGGGACGCGCGCACGGTGCGCTACGAATTCACGGCGCAGCTTGCCGGGGCGATCGAGAAGACTTTTGTGAATGGCTTTGTGTCAACGACATTGCCAGGATAAACCACACGCCAGGGGCCCCAGGCTGGCCCCCAACGGCTTTGACTTTCAAACAGGGGAAATATTATGACTGTTAATTCTTATGATGCCCAGGCGGTCATTCTGACCATTGGCGGGCTGCCTATCACCGGGTTTCGCGACGGTGACAAGGTCAGCGTTGAAGCCGACGGCGACCTTTGGACCAAGCAGGTGGGCGTTGATGGCGCCGTTTCCCGTAGCCGTCAAAATCAACCGGGTGGCAAGATCACCGTTGGCCTGATGTACGGTGAAGCGGCGAACGCAATCCTTGAAACGTTCAAAACGCTGGACTTGCTGACCGGACACGCGCCTGTTACTATCAGCATGTTCGACGTCAACGGGGGCGTCACAGTTTTTTCAGGCACGGCTTGGTTGATGAAACAACCAGGTGTGCCAATCGCGCGCGACAACGGTGAGATCGAGTGGGTGTTTGACTGCGCTGACTTGACCATCATCATGGGCATCTTGATCCCGAGTTAATCTAATCACCACAACACAAACCGATGGGGGTAGTCGTGTCCCGCGACCCCAAACAATTCCAAATTTCTGATGATGAAGGCATTGAGCACGTCTACACATTCATCCCACTGCCCGCGGGCAAGGGGGTCAAGGTGTTGCGCAGGGTGCTGAAGCCTTTGATCGCTGCAGCCTCGCAGGGCATGAGCGCCCTGGGTGACTTGAGCGCGCCCAACCTGGACGGCGTTGACTCAGCCAGGCTGGCCGAAGCCGCGGGCAACCTGGTTGACATCTTGGGCGACACTGCAGACGATAATTTGTTCAAGCAAATTTTTGCCGATGCGATGCGAACCAGCCTCGTCGATGGGGGTAAGAAAAAAACCCTGAAGGTTGACCAACAATTTGATCATATTTACCAGGCGAATTATGGTGAGTTGATGCTCGCTGTTTACCACGCCTTCAAGGTAAATTTTGGGCCCGCGTTGGCGCGCTTCGCGGGAAACCTGCAAACGGGGCCGCTATTCGACAAAGCCCGAGCGACCCTAGAATCGAAGCTGTCTTGAAGCGGGCGAAGGTTGACTGGTTGATTTGGCGTGTAGCAGCTGCCCGGGCAATCAGTGACACGTACACCGACATTGAAACAAAATGGTCAGTGACTGACCTGCTAAACGCTCACGCGGTGCTTGACGCGCAAGCCGAAATCATGAACCTGGCAATCGAGAAAGTAACCGCCCCAATAAAATAAGGGGACACAGGGGGCAAGCGTGGCTGAAGGCGGGGTGATCAGAGCGTTGTTCGTCAAGCTGGGAATCAAGACCGACCCAGCCAAACTGAAAGCCTTTGAAGATGGGGTGGACAAGGCCAAAATTGCCATGAAAGAAGCCGCCACGCAAGCCAAAGCTTGGCGCCAGGAAATGGCACAGCGCTTCACCTTGGGGGTGTTGGCAGCGACCGGCGCCTTGGCAGCCAATGCGGTCCAGGTTGCGAAGAATGCGCGCGAAGTGGTCCTGTTCAGCGAAAAACTGGGGGTGTCCACCGATACGCTGCAACGCTTGCAGTTTGCCGCGGGTGCTTCTGAACAGGACTTGCAGACCTTGCACGACACAATGCAGACCCTGGGCGAGCGCGCCCAGGATAGCATTGTTGACGGTCCTACCAGTGACGCCGCGGAGATGATAAAGCGCCTGGGCATTGACGTTAAGGACACAAGTGGCAACATCAAGGACAACGCTACGCTGTTTTTTGACCTTGCTGACGCGATCACCGCAATTGAGAGCCCCACCGCCCAGGCAGCCACTGCAATGACGCTGTTGGGTGATGATGGCGTTAGGCTGCTGCCCATTCTTAACAAGGGTTCTGCCCACCTGCGTGCGATGGGGGATGATGCGGAACGCCTGGGCTTTATTTTGAACGAAAAAGCCCTGGTTGAAACCGAAAAATTAAGCGACTCGTTAGTGGAAACCAAGGCCGCGGTCAAGGGAATGCGCCAAGCCTTGGCAATCGAGTTGATCCCCCAGGTGTTGAAAGTTACCGAGGGATTCAACAAATGGATTCAGACAGGGGACAACGCCAAAAAAACAACGGAAGCCTTGATTCTGGTGATGAGGGGATTGGCTGTAGCGATTGGCTTGGTTGCGGCTGCCAAGGCCAAAGCCCTATTTATAGGCATAGCGAATGGTGCCAAGGCTGCGGCTGCATCGTTGAAGGTTGTGGCAATCTGGCTGACCAAAATAAATAAGCGCTTGCTGGCCATGGCAGCTGGCGCCAGTGTTTTGTTTATCCTGGTCATAATTTTACAGGATATTTTTGTTTGGCTACGGGGCGGTGAATCTTTGGTTGGGGACTTCATTGCAAAATTTGCAGAGTCAAAGGGAATCTTGGGCGACGTTGCGCGTTGGCTGATTCAGATCAAGCCCGCGTTGGCTGACATGCTCGCGCAAGGCATGGCGTTTGTGAAGCGCGTGCTGCCTGTCATGATCCAGGCGTTGCGCGAGGTTGCCCAGGTCATTGTGAACATTGCCACGTCAATCATCCCGATGCTGAGCAAATCCTTTGAAGATGCTAAGGGCAGTGTCAAGGGGTTGGTTGATACCGTGGTTGGTAAAATTTTGCCCGCGGTTGAAATTATGGTTGGTGCTTTCATGGATAGGGCTGGGCCCCTGTTCACGCAAGTCAGCGGCCTGTTTAAATCGTTGTTCGCTTTGGTCATGGTGTTTGTTAATGGCGTGGTTGAAATTGTGGCGGTGTTGTTTGATTCGTTCGGGGATGTATTAGGCAGCCTAGTTGAATTGGGAATGACAACAGCTGGTTTGTATTTTAACATAGTTTGGCAATCTGTTAAGGTCATAATAAAAATTGCCAAAGGTCTGTTTGGGGTAATTGTCGCGGGGGTGAAAGCAATCGCGCCCCTGGTTAAGGTAATTTTTGGTGTCGTGGCTTCGGTTATAGAATTAGCCTTGCCAATAATCAGCACGGTGGTCGGGGGTATTTTTGATTTTATTGTGGTTGTGTCTGATTGGATGCTACGGGCAGTAAATTTTGTCATTGGTTTGATTGAGACAGGCGTTACTGAATTTACCCCCATTGTTCAGGGCGTGATTGACACCATTGTGGGTGTTATAACCACAGTAGTGGAAGGAATCACCAGCGCGGTCACGTTCGTCATTGATGTCATCACCGGCATTGTTAATTTTATCACAACCATTGTCACGTTTGTGGGCGATGTTCTGGGCGGGGCCGTTGATGGATTCTTTGCTTTCTGGGAAGGGTTGGTTGGCTTTGTCGCCCCCATCATTGGGGCAGTCGCAAGTGTAATAAAAGCGGCGTTTGATATTGTCTTGAGCATCGTTCGTCCCATCATCAAAACAATTTTGAAGGCGATCAACTTGGTTCGGAAGCTAGCCAGAAAAAGCGCAATCACGTTGGACCTTAGCGGCGGGTCGAGCGTCGACATTGACGCCGAGGTCAGGAAAGCCCAGGCCGCTGCCCAAACCAACGTCAACCAGGCGCGGTCAAGGCAGGGCGCTGGCCGGGGCGACACTGACCAGTCAGTCAAGGTTCAACAATTGCAGGTCAACGTTGGTGGGACTCCCGCCGCTTCAGCCGCGGACATCGCGCGCAAGGCGCGGGCAGGGGTCAACAAGGGCTTGGGTGATGTTCAACGGCGCCAAGCTGCCAGGGACTTGGCAGCGGGCTAACAGGGGCAAGCGTGGCACTCTCATTAATACCAGCACCTGCCAAGGCGGGGACCACATTCAGCGCGGCTGACGACTTGACGGGGATTCCCCTTGAGACAATCACGTTTGACGCCACGCTTGATGAGACTGTCAGTCAGGGGGTTGACTTTACAGAATTCCCAGTTGAGTCAGGGCGGGCAGTGTCTGACCACGGTGTGGTGCAACAACCAACTGCCAGCTTTTCGGGGGTCATTAGCCTGACGAGCCTTGATCCCACTGTGTTGCCTGACCCCCTGCGCTTGGGAAATATTTTTGATTCACTGTTGAAAATGGCTGAAGACAAACAACCTGTCACTGTGGTTGACGGGCTTATGGTCCTGTTTGATTATTATATCACCAACGTTTCAATCAGTCGCGATAGCGCGGGTGGGGGCAATCAAATGATTGTCCAGATTGATCTGAAAAAAATCCGCATCGTTGACAGCCTGAAAATAGAAATCCCCGCATCTATTTTAAGAGCAGCCAAGCGCGCAGCTGGTACAGCCGCTGCTAGCGCTGGCACACAATCAGGTGTGCCTACCAGCGCGACTGCAGCCGCGGGGCCAAGTGTTGGGGGTACACGATCATGGGGCAAGGCCGGCGCTGACTTTTTGACAGGGGGCTGACATGCTACGCTTACCAGTGCTTGACCTGCCCGCGCAGGAATACAAAATTAATATTGATGATATCGAGTACACGCTACACTTGGCATACAGTGACCGCGCCGCGGCGTGGTATTTTGGGATTGCTGACGCGGTGGGTGTTGATATTGTCCGAGGCATCAAGGTTGTTCAGGGCTGGCCCTTGTTGTTTCGCGCACAAGACAGCCGCTTGCCGGATGGTGATTTTTTTATGTTCTTTGGTGGGGGCGACAACATCGGGCGCGAAGGTTTCAACGACGGGGCGCGTCTGTTCTATTGGACTGCAGAGGAGCTGACTGAAGAGGGGGCCTTGCCCACGCCGTTGGTCAGTTTGGTGGGTTTTGTATGACACGATTATTTGCCAGAAACGTGCAGATTAATGCGGGGCTGCCCGGCCTATTTGGCCAACGGTGGGATGAAGATTATGATATTTCATTTGAAGTGACCAAGACGAGGCGACGCAGCAGCAACAAAGCCGTGATCAAAATTTGGGGCCTGAATGACGCCAGCATTGGGCTGCTCAATCAGGTGGGAACCGCTGTCAGCGTGTTGGCTGGGTACCCTGGAAACCGCGCACTGATTTTTGAGGGTGACATTGCAAAGCGTGGCATCACTACTGAAGATGATGGCAAGGAACGGGTCACAACAATCGAGGCTGGGGCCAGTGAAAAGGCCATTCAGACCACACGCACAGATTTTAGCTTGGCAGCCCCGACCAACAGCGCGCTTGTGTTGGCCTTGATCGTGGCAAAAATGGGCATTGGGCCAGGCAATATTGCGACCCTGCCACCCAAACAGTACCTGACAGGGTACTGCCACACCGGCAAGGCGAGCGCAGCCCTTGACGAAATTGCTGATGATCTTGGGGTCAAGTGGTCAATTCAAAACGGTCAGCTTCAGATGCTGTTGCCTGGTGTGCCAACGCTCGACACCGCCGTTTTATTGACCCCTGACAGTGGGTTGATTGGCAGCCCCACAAAACAAAAGGATGGTGTGGCTGGCAAGTCCTTGCTACAGCCCGACATCATCCCGGGGCGTTTGTTGTCCATTGTCAGTCTGGGGCTAACTGGCTTTTTTAAAATTTCCGAAGTAACCCACCGCGGCGAAACATTTGGCGGGGATTTTACAACAGAATTCAAAGGTAAGACGGCGGGGTCGACATGAGCAAGGGTGAAATTTTTGACGGTGAAACACCGCCCCTGGCAGACATTGCGACCACGGCAGCTAAGAACGTCTTGCGCGGGTTCTTCACCCTGTTGGTTGGGCAGGTCGTCACGTTTGACCCTGTGCGCCAATGTGCTGACGTTCAGCCCTTGACCCAAACCGTTGACGCCAATGGGCTGCCTGTCATCCTGCCTGTCATTCCTTGCAGTCAAATTTTTTACATCGCGGGTGGGGGGTACAGCATCACTCACCCACTGATTCCCACCGACATCGTTTTTGTGCTGTTCAGCACCACAGCGCTGAGCCAGTGGGCAGTGTCAGGCAGCCCCGTGGCGTTGCCTGAGTCAGCCCGGCGGGGCAGCCTTAACGATGGCATTGTGATTGCGGGGCTGCGCCCCCAGACGCTTGCCCTTGCCAACCTGACAAACCCCGGCATGGTGATTGGCAAACAGGTGGGGCCTGGCAGCATCACCATCGACCCGGCGGGAAACTTGCAACTGCAACCCACGGCGTTGGTGTCAGTGGGCCTGGGCGCGCAAGGCGTGGGCAGCGCTGAGTTGATCCTGGTGGAATTGGTAAAAATTGCCGCCGCAATCAACGCAATCGCCCCGGGCTCGTACACACCCCCAGTGACCCCCGCTGCCATTGCAGTGACCAAGCTCAAGAGTGATTGACCATGCCCTTTGAAGACTTCAAACTTGATCCCCTGACCCACGACATTAGCCTTGATGATGAGGGGTTTTTTGTTGGCGTGGCTGGTGCTGAGCGTGTGGCGCAGCATATCAAGTCGCGGCTGTTGACCCAGAAAGGTGAGTGGATTCTGGACACCACCGCGGGGCCGGATTGGTTGAATAAAATCTTTGTAAAAAATCCATTGGCGCCGGAAGTCAGGGCAGAAATTGCTTCCCAGATTGCCCTTGTCCCTGACGTCTTGTCTATAAAATCCCTGTTCATGAACGTTGACAACAACAGGTTGTTATCTGTGACGTTCACTGTGCAAACAGACCAGGGGCTTGTTTCAGGGACGGTTGCACCATGACACTTGACGCCACAGGGCTGACAATAAAAAGACTCTCGGAAATTCGCGAGGAAATGTTTGCGCTGGCTGTGTCCTTGATTGGGGCTCAAATTCAGCTGGGGGTTGAATCAGTCAGCGCAAAATTTATTGAGCTGGTAGCGATTCAGTTAGCAGAGATTTGGGAACTGACCCAACAGCTTTATTTTGCTTTTGATCCTGACCTAGCGGAAGGCCAACAACTGGGCAACCTGGCGTCCATTATCGGGGTGACTCGCGAGCCAGCAACCCCCAGCACAACGACGCTAGACTTCACTGGTACACCAGCGGTGGCCATTCCCCAGGGGTCAATCTACAGGGTGCCCAACGGGGCGCGTTTCATCACGTCGGTTGCCACCGTCATTGGCGGTGGGGGCACGGTCAGCGTGGCTGCTGAGAGCCTTGAGACTGGCCCCATTGAAGCCCCCGCGGACAGCATTACTGAGCAGGAGACAATAATTTTTGGGGTGGATACTGTCACCAACCCGACCACCGCAGAGCTTGGGCGCAACGTCGAGACTGACCAGGAGTTGCGCGTCCGGCGTGATTTGAGTTTGCAGATTGCGGGGGCAGGAACTGACCAAGCCCTGTCAAGCAACGTGCTAGCGCTGACCACGGTTGACCAGTGCATCACAATCAGCAACAGAACTGACATCGTTGACGCGCTGGGAATCCCGGGCCATAATTTCCGCGTGACAGTGTGGCCAGCCCAGGCCGAAGATGAGCCAGTTTGGGAGGCTATCTGGGCCAAGATGCCCGCTGGTATCAAGGCGGACGGGGCCATTGCAGGTACAGCACTTGACAGTCAGGGCAACTTGCAGCCTGTCGCGTACAGCGTAGCAACCCAGGTATCAATTTTTATCAACGTGGTTTTGTCGGTGGGGGCGGACTATCCCGGGGACACCGACGTCAAGGAAATTGTCGAAGCGTATGTGAACGCGTTGAACGTGGGTGACGACGTGCTACGCTATCAAATTTCGTGTGCGGTGGCTGACCTGCCGGGCATCATTGATTTGGCCGTCACCCTGAAAGTGGGGGCCCCGCCCAGCGGTGGCGACACAGCCAACATCATAATCCCGGCAACGAGCATTGCGCGAGTAACAGACCTGGCAAACATCACGGTGGTGGCAACATGAGCATTGATAAGGTACCAGACCACACAGCCGCGGGGATCGCGAACCTGCTATCCCAGTACAAAGACAGCCCCACTGTCTTGAATTTTTTGACGGTGTTGCTGAGTCAGCTGCAGCCCGTTGAAGACGACTTGGTCGATTTAATTTTTGAACGCATGTTAGCCACAGCCGTTGGCGTGCAGCTTGATCAATATGGCAAGGTCGTGGGCGCCAACCGCCGTGGGCTGGTTGATGATGATTTCAGGAAATACATCAGGGTCAGGATACAAGCCAATCTTAGCACTGGCATTGTGGACACAATCCTTGATGTGGTGTCTGTGCTGGTTGGAAACCTGGTGGTAAGATATGACCGCATCGGGACAGCGGCTTATCAATTGCAATGGGAAACCGACAGCCCTGTATCAGGGGCGTTGCTAGAATTGGTAAACGAGATTTTGCTAGACATTAGCCCCGCGGGCGTTGGCTACTTTGCGACTCAGGGAAGCCTGAACCCACTTCGTTTTGACACCGCTGGCCAGGGGCTTGATGATGGTGAAATGGGTGAAGCTGTCGCCATGTCACCGTAAAGGAAAAAACAATGCACGAAAAACCATACGATCAACCGTCCGAGGATATCACCTGGGACACAGGGTTAGCAAACATTGCTGACCCAGGCCCTGCAAAAAAGGTACTGGGTTGGATTGTCAACGAGATTTTGCCCAGCAATTTCGCCAATTGGCTGCAACATTTCGTTGGCAAGATTGTCACCCACAACCAGGCCAATGCTATCAGGACATTCAGCGACATTGCCGAAGCAATTGCGTCGCTGTTGCCTGATTCAATTTTTCGCTATGCCCCCGACGCGCTGCACACCTGGGGGGGTTTGGTAACCAAGGCCACCGCCAACACCGTTGGCACCAGTCGCCTTTGCACTGACGGGGCCCGGGTTTATTATCTTGAATCAGGCAGTGTCTACGCAGTCACCCAGCGCGAGAACGTGGGCGGCGCTGATGTCGAGTGGAGTCACGCCGACGCAACCCACAGCACAGACCGCGACACGGTTTATGATATCGACACGGACGGCGCCGTGGTCGCGTATGTGGGCGAGGATGAATCGGCGGTCAACATTGGTATTGGTTGGGTGTTCAACGCGCGCACAGGTGCGGCTCTGTTCGGTCCACAGGCGTTTACCAGCGTACCCCGCGCGGTGGTGGCTGACAGTCTCTCGACTGCACGCCGTGTCTTTTTTGTTGAAGATGGATCAACGCAGATTCAGGAATGGCGCGAGGGGTCAGGGTTTGCTAACTGGGTCAACACCAGCGAAACCATCAAGGACATTTGTACGGATGGCCAAAATATTTATGCCCTGGTGACGGGTACGTTTGACGCGATCAATGACATTTCATTGTTCTCATACCACAAAATCACCAAGGCGTTCACCTTACTTGATAATTTTACTGAAACTTCCCCCGCGTATGGTAGCACCCCGGGTCGGATTTGTTGCGATGGCGAGCACGTCTATGGCATCATTGACGGGACAGGTACAAAGGCCGGTAAGGTTTGCAAGTGGGCGAGGTCAGGGGGCCCCGCCGAGTGGTGCTATGATTTACCTAACGCAGCGTCTGGGGTTGATGGTATTTTCATCAGCGTTGACGAGCGCTATGTTTATGCTAACGCTACTGAAGCAGTTGGTGGGGCCCTGTATATTTTGGACAAAAGGGACGGGGCTGCGATGCTCACGGAAACCACTTGGATCAACGCACACCAGCCCGCCCCGGATGGCGAGAAAGCTTGGTTGAATTCTACCCCCAGTGTTATCACTGCCATCAGTGCCAAGGAAGTCCCACGCTCGCCTGGGCTGTGGCTGCGCACGGGCGACGGCTACAACAACGCAACCACTGAGCTGGGTGGGGCGAAGTACGAAGCAACCAGACAGCCGGGCAGACGCCTGGCCCTTCCTTTGACACACACGGGGCGATAAAAATGGCTAACCGACAAACAGAAACCGTCACCTACCCCAGCGCAGGGGTCAATCAAACCATTGACCTTGAAGACCCAACCACCAACCTGGGGCTGCTGCCGGACCGACGCAAGGCAACCGCGCTGGCAGCGGGTAACAGTTTGCCCACACCCGGCGACGTCACCTTGGTTGTCACCAATGCCAGCGCTGTAGCTGCTTACCTGGCGCTTGATGCTGACCTGCCAGACCCTGGGGGCGCGCCAGGCAACGACGAGTCAGAGCCCACCACCAACATCATCTTTTTCCCTGCCACAACGGGCGTTGTCGCGGGCCCTTATTCATGGCCCGGGTTGCCCAAGCTGCGCATGCTGGCTAACTGTACGGTGCGTGTGACGGCGGTCTACAACGTCAAGGGTGCCTGACATGTTTGAATATTCTGGGGGGAATGGCCTGGTTATTGGTAGCAACCCCCGGATATTTCAACGTGTGCATTTATTTATTGTTGACACCACGGGGGGTG
>DAOVVL010000010.1 GCA_030637205.1 Thalassospiraceae bacterium
AGGCGGCAACAAAAGAAGCGACGCTGGCGGTTTGGGTCATTGGACAGGCTTACCGCTTTGCTGGGGCTTAGTGGGCGGCAAGCATACCATCTAGCTCGCCATCGAAATCAAGCTCGTACAGCTCATCGCTGCCGCCAATGGATTTTCCATTGATGAAAATTTGCGGCACCGTGCGCCGACCCGAGCGTTGTTCCATTTCTTGGCGCTTTTCGCTCTTCATCAGGACATTGATCTCGGTAAATTTCACACCCTTCTTGCTAAGCAACGACTTGGCACGATGGCAATATCCGCAGATGGGCGATACGTAAATTTCAACTTTGGCCATAAAGGCTCTCCAATTTTATTGCCGCCAGCGTCCCCGATATAGAGATCAGGCGGACTAGATATCACATTTAGCTAATATATAGCCTGTTTGTGGGCCGGCGCAAACCATCGCCAATCAGGTGCGCACCACGCGCGCCAGCGTCAGCACATCGACCTGTCTGGCCCCCGCGCTCAGCAAGGCTTTGGCCGCCGTTCCCACGGTCGCCCCGGTGGTCAGCACATCGTCGATCAGCAACACACATTTGCCCTCAAGGGCCGCCATTTGATGCGACGGCACGCGAAAGACGCCCTGAACGTTCAAAAATCGGGCCCTGCGGCCCAGCCGCCCCTGGCTTTTGGACCGTTTAGGCCGCACCAGCAATTGCGGCGCAAAGGGCACAGCCGCGCGGTTGGATAAGGCGCGCGCTATTTCCGCCGCCTGATTGTAGCGTCGCGTATATAGCCGCATCCAGTGCAGCGGCACCGGAAC
Source organism: Thalassospiraceae bacterium (assembly GCA_030637205.1). Classification (GTDB taxonomy): domain Bacteria; phylum Pseudomonadota; class Alphaproteobacteria; order Rhodospirillales; family Magnetovibrionaceae; genus DAOVVL01. The sequence continues at coordinate 794 of DAOVVL010000010.1, forward strand.
GATGACATCCGCATCCCCGATCAGCTCAGCCCCGGCGCGTTCCAGCCAGGCGGCAAATAACGGCGCCCAATCAGTGCGATCGGCATGTTTGAAGGCCAAAACCAGATCGCGCGAAGCATCATCGTATGAAAAAGCCGCCCGCGCGCGCTTCCACGGCGGGTGTTCACGGGCGCAATCGCCGCACAGGGTTTCTTCGCCGCCCAATGGGCCGACCTGAAAGGTGAACGGAAACCCACACGTTGAACATTGCGGATTGCCTAAAAAGGTAATGCGTTCCCAGCAATCGGGGCACAGCCCACCGGGTGCAGACACCTGAGCCCGACATCCGGGGCACGTCGGCGGCAACAACCATTCCAGCGCCCGCGTCGCGACCTGGGCAAACGGCTTGCCCGGCTCAGCCCCGGAGCCAGATAAAGCCCGGTGGCGCCCAGTTTCAGGATCGTCCATGAATTTCCCCAAATCCCCGCAGTTTCCCCGATTACCCATCGTGGCATCTTATCAATGGCGGGGGCATGTGTCATATAGATAGCCATGAACAACCCTGATAGCCAAACTCCGGCCCCCAGCCAAAGCCAAGCCCTTAAGGAACTGGAAAACGCGCGCGCCCTGCACCGCAAGGGCGACCTGGACGCGGCTGAACCGGTGTACCGCAAATTCACCCAGAGCCACCCCGAACTGGCCGATCCGTGGATGTTGTTGGGGGTCGTGCAACTTCAGCGCGGCCAGCCGGCAGACGCCGTGGCGCAATTTCTAGAAGCCATCAAGCGCGACCCCGCCAATGCGTTTGCGCTTGGCAATCTGGGTGCGGCATACCTGCAACTGCAAAAATTCAAAGAAGCCGAAGACGCCTTGAAAAAAGCGATTGCGATAGATCCCGGCATGATCGAAGCGCATTACAACCTGGGTACACTGTATGCCACCCTTTCCAAAACCGATCTGGCGGTGCGTGAATTTGATATCGTGCTGATGGCCAAGCCCGGCCATTCCAAAGCATTAATCAACAAGGGCCGCGCATATATGGATTGTGGCAGACTTGCAGATGCAGAAAAATGTTTTCGCAAGGCCATCAAATTTTTGCCTGATGATCTAAAGGCGCAATGCAACCTGGTCATCGTTCTGGAACAGCAAAACCGGCTGGATGAAGCGGCGGCGCTTTCAAAGGCGCTCATGAAAAATCACGCCGAGAATCCGTATGCGCTGTTTATTTCGGCGATTATCGACCAGCGGCAAAAGCGTCCCGAACAGGCCTACAAAAAACTCTCCGCGTTGTTTTCGGTGCCGCAAAACAACACGCCATTTTTCAGGCGTGGCCATTATACCGTCGCCCAGACTTTGCACGATATGAACCGTTTTGATGAAGCCTTTGAAGCCTATGAGGACGCCAACAAAATCCAGCTTGAGGCGGCCCGCCAAAAAGGCATCGACCCGGCAACGTATCGGGGTGAAGCGGCCCACGCGCGCGAAGTTCAAAAAAATGATCCGGCCCTGCCCGGACCTGGTGGCATAAAAGGCGAGCCACGCCAGCCGGTTTTCTTTGTCGGCTTTCCCCGGTCCGGCACCACACTGTTTGAACAAATGCTCGCCGCCCACCCTGACATCGTCACGGCCGGCGAAAGAACACCCCTGACCGCGATGAAAAATGCGATGCTTGTCGATGCGCAGTTGCCCTGCGGCGATGGGGTCGTGGAATGTCTCAACCAGTTGTCGGACACGCAACTGATCGCGCTTAGAAAAATATATTGGAAAAATATTGAAACCAATGTCGCCCCCATAGGCGACAAGCTTCTGGTGGACAAGATGCCATTAAATATTACGCACTTGCCGCTGGCGCAACGCTTGTTCCCCGATGCTAAAGTGGTGATGGCGCTGCGCGATCCGCGCGATGCGGTATTGAGCTGTTATATGCAGTTTTTCATGAACAATGATGCCATGCCCAACTTCACGAGGCTCGATACCACGGCTGAGGTCTATGACATTGTCATGGGCATGTGGCTGGAACTGCGCGAAAGCCTGAACCTGAACTGGATCGAATTTCACTACGAAGATCTGGTCGTCGACATGAAAGGCACCCTCGACCCGGTGTTGGATTTCATCGGCGTGGACTGGACGGACGAGCTGAATACGTACCGCGAAAAGGCCGCCAAAAGCAAAATCAACACGCCCAGCTATACCACCGTGGGCGAAAAACTATTTACCCACGCGTCTGGGCGGTGGCGAAATTACGAAAAGCATCTGGACCCGGTGCTGCAAACGCTGGCGCCTTATATAAAAGCCTTTGGTTATGAGGAAACCTGATGAACGAAGTCATGCAGGTTTTTGATCGCCGCACGGTACAGCTGCACCGCGACCGCGCGGCGGCGAAACTCGACGGACACGACTTTTTATTCCTCGAAACAGCCGAACGCCTGTGCGACCGCCTTGATGATATAAAGCGCAGTTTTAACACCGCGCTGGATCTGGGGTGTCATGGTGGTGAAGTCGGGCGGCGTTTAAACGGGCGCGGCGGCATCGAAACACTTGTTCAGGCTGATTTTTCAACTGCCATGGCGGCGCGCGCAGCCAACAACAGTGATCGCGCAACACCAACATTGAGCGTCGATGAAGAAAACCTTGCGTTCAAGGATGCGTCTTTTGATCTGGTGTTATCGAATTTGTCCATGCACTGGGTCAATGATTTGCCCGGCGCACTGATCCAGATCAGAAAAGCCCTGAAACCCGACGGCCTGATGATTGTTTCCATGTTGGCCGAGCGCACCTTGTGGGAACTACGCGAAAGCCTGATGGCCGCCGAGATCGAGGTCGAGGGCGGCATGAGCCCGCGGGTATCGCCTTTTGCCACGGTGCAGGATTTAGGATCGCTGCTGGGCCGCGCGGGATTTGCCCTTCCGGTACTTGATACCGATACCATCACGGTCAGCTATCCGGATGCTTTTAAATTAATGGCCGACCTGCGGGCCATGGGCGAAGCGGGCGCGGTTGCCGGGCGGCGCAAGCAGTTCACCCGCGAAGACACAATTTTGCGCGCGGCCAGTTATTACCGCGAAAAATTTGCCGACGCAGATCAGCAAGACCGCATCCCGGCCACCTTTGATATTGTCACCATGACCGCATGGGCGCCGGGGCCAAACCAGCCCCAGCCCCTTGAACCGGGATCGGGAGAAATAAATTTGTCACTCGCTCTTGATGGCAAGCTTGATAACGGTGACAAGAAAACTTAAATATGCGTCTATGAAATTTGAAACCCCGCTCATCGAAGGTCGCCTGATCAAACGCTACAAGCGTTTTCTGGCAGACATTGAATTGGAAGACGGCTCCATCGTCGTCGCGCACTGTGCCAATTCCGGCTCCATGCTTTCGGTCAACGATGCAGGCGCGCGGGTGTGGCTGACGCCCAATGACAATCCCAAGCGAAAGCTGAAGTTTACGTGGGAGATTGTAAAAATCGGCAAGGCCATGGTTGGCATCAATACCCAACATCCCAACCGCATCGTGGCAGAGGCCATTGAGGCGGGCGAGATCAAGGAGCTTAAGGGCTACACAGGGCTCAAGCGCGAAGTGAAATACGGCAAAAACTCGCGCATTGATATGCTCCTGACATCTGAGGACAAACCCGATTGTTATGTCGAGGTCAAAAACGTCACCATGAAGCGTGACCGCGCCCGTTCCGCGCCTGCCGAATTTCCCGATGCGGTCACGGCGCGTGGCGCCAAGCATCTGGACGAGCTGGCCGATATGGTAGCCCTTGGCCACCGCGCGGTGATGTTTTACCTGATCCAGCGCACCGACGCCGATGGCTTCACCATTGCCGCCGATATCGACCCGACTTACGCCGAACGCCTTGAAAAGGCGCAAAAAAGTGGAGTTGAGGTGGTGGCCTATGGCTGTAGCGTGAGCCCTAAAAAAATCACCATTTCCAGACCCGCCAAGTATCTGGGTTAAAGTCCTTAACCGGTATTGAGCTGGTAAGGGCAAAAAAAGACCCTATATAATTAACGTTTATTAGCGGGTGGTGCCTATAATCGCCAACCGGGGCCAACCTGAAACGAGACCGACCAAAACCATGCACGAAACCAAACGTATCACCATCCATTCCGCACAGGATTTTGAAGGCATGCGCAAGGCTGGCCTTCTGGCCGCCCAGACGCTGGACCTGTTGGCGCCCCATGTGGTGCCCGGTGTCAGCACCGAAGAGCTGAACCAGATTTGCCACGACTTCATTCTTGAAAACGGCGCGACGCCATCGCCGCTGAACTACCGGGGCTTTCCCAAATCCATCTGCACGTCCATCAACCATGTGGTCTGTCACGGTATTCCCGGCGAAAAAAGCTTAAGCGATGGCGACATCGTCAATATCGACGTCACCGTCACCTTAGATGGCTGGTTTGGCGACACGTCGCGCATGTACACCGTTGGCAAGGCCAACGTAAAAGCCACGCGCCTGATCGACATCACCTATCAAGCCATGTGGAAAGGCATCGAAGCCGTCAGGCCCGGCGCCACCACCGGCGATATCGGCCACGCCATTCAGACGTTCGCTGAAAAAAACCGCTGCTCGGTGGTTCGCGATTTTTGCGGCCACGGATTGGGCCGGGTATTTCACGATGCGCCCAACATCATGCATTTTGGCAACCCCGGCGAAGGCCCCGAATTAAAAGAAGGCATGTTTTTCACCATCGAGCCAATGATCAACCTTGGGAAACACGATGTGAAAATTCTTTCCGACGGCTGGACCGCGGTGACCAAGGACCGTTCGCTTTCCGCCCAGTTCGAACATTCCATCGCGGTGACCCGGGATGGCTTTGAGGTCTTTACCAAATCACCCGCCGGGCTGGATTCACCGCCCTATAACGTCTAGGTAACCATCAAGGTCTGGCCTGGGGGGGCATCTGAGGGCAATGACCAAATCCGAAAAGAAAGAAACACCGCACTATGCGGGTCATCGCCAGCGTCTGCGCGAACGTTTTTTGAAAAGCGGCGCCGGTGCGCTGGCCGATTATGAGCTGATCGAATTGCTGCTTTTTTCCGCCATGCCCAGGCGCGATGTCAAACCGGTGGCCAAGGCACTGTTGAAAAAATTTGGCAGCCTTTCCGCCCTGCTTAATGCCAGTGCCGCAGAAATCAGCACCGTGGACGGCGTCGGCGAAGTGGCGGCGGTCAACTTGATGGTGACGCACGAAGTGGCGCTGCGCATGTTGGGTGATGATGTGATGAACAAGCCCATCTTAAGCAGCTGGGACAACCTGATCGATTACCTGCGCGCCGCCATGGGCCACAACAAAACCGAACAGTTCCGCATTTTGTTTCTCAATCGCAAGAACGTGCTGATCGCCGACGAGCTGCAACAGGAAGGCACCATCGACCACACGCCTGTGTATCCGCGCGAAGTCATCAAGCGCGCCCTTGAACTGGGCGCCAGCGCGCTGATCTTAGTCCACAACCACCCATCGGGCGACACCCAGCCCAGCACCGCCGATATTGAAATGACACAGGAAGTGCAAGACGCCGGCAAAAAGTTGGGCATCGAGCTGCACGATCACCTGATCATCTCAAAGAACGGCTATACCTCGTTCAAGACGGCAGGGTTTTTATAAACCAACAATCGCCCGCTTGACCCCGGCCCAGCAAGGCTGCACTAATCGCAGATGAATACTTCAGCCTCCCCAAACCCAGCCTCCGCCCGTGCCAGACTGACCCCGGTCACGTTACTGCGCGTGTTCCTGCCGTTTGCGCTGGGCTATTTCCTGTCTTACATTTTTCGCACCGTCAACGCGGTAATCTCGCCCGATCTGGTAGCGGAACTTTCTTTAAGCGCAAGCACACTGGGCCTGCTGACCAGCGCCTATTTCCTGAGCTTCGCCGCCTTTCAACTGCCGCTGGGCATGTTGCTCGACCGCTTTGGCCCCAGAAAAGTCGAAGCTGCGTTGTTGTTATTTGCAGGCATGGGCGCCGTCTTGTTCGCGGTTGCCGAACAAACATCGACGTTGATATTCGCCCGCGCGCTGATCGGCCTTGGCGTATCTGCGTGCCTGATGGCGTCGTTCAAGGCCTACGTGATGTGGTTTCCCAAAGAAAAGCTGCCGCTGATCAACGGCTTTCAGATGACCGCAGGCGGTCTGGGCGCGCTGGCCGCGACCCAGCCGGTGGAAGTGCTGTTAGGCCTGACCGATTGGCGCGGTGTGTTCTGGGGCTTGGCGGCGCTAACGTTCGCTGCCAGCGCCATTATCTTTTTCGTGGTGCCCGACGGCGCCCACAAACACGCCAATGCGACGCTAAAAGAAGCCGCCCAAGGCGTGATGGAGGTATTTACCAGCCGGCTTTTCTGGCGCGTGGCACCCATTACGGTAATGAGCCAGGCGGTGTTCCTTTCGCTGCAATCGCTGTGGTCGGGGCCGTGGCTGCGCGATGTGGCGGGCCTTGCGCGCCCAGAGGTCGCCGCCACCCTGTTCTGGATCGCGGCCGCCATGATCGCGGGCTTTCTCAGCTGGGGGGTGATCGCGGAAAGGCTCCACAAGCTGTTTGCCATCAAGCCGATGAACGTCGCCATCCTTGGCATGAGCGGCTTTATCGCCATGCAGTTGGTGCTGGCTTTGCAAATTGAGGGGCTGGGCATTGCGGCATTTGTGGCTTTCGGCTTTTTTGGCACCGCCGGCATTTTGCCCTACGCCGCCCTGTCGCAAGCTTTTCCCCCGCATCTGGCGGGTCGCGTCAACACCGGGGTGAACCTGTTGGTGTTCGTGATGGCCTTTGCCATGCAATGGCTGGTGGGCGCGATTATCGACCTGTGGCCGGGAACAGCCGGCGGGGGTTACGCCACCGAAGGTTACGCCTGGGCCTTTACCATCCTGTTGGGGCTGCAAGCGGCAGGCTTGGCGTGGTATGCGCTGGGCGCAAAGAAGGCCTGAAAGCCCCCTAAAATCCTAAAGGCCCATATCAAAATGCACCATCTTGTGTAAAATAGCTCAAGCCGGGGCATTCACCATCCCCGCTTATTTGATTTTGGAGACACCGATCGATGATCCCACGTTATTCCCGCCCCGAAATGGTCGCCATCTGGGAGGCCGCCAATAAGTTCCGCATCTGGTTTGAAATCGAAGCCCACGCCTGTGACGCGCAGGCCAGCCTCGGCGTGATCCCGAAAGATGCGGCAAAGGCGGTTTGGAAAAAAGGCGATCTTCCCTACACAGATGCGCGCATCGCCCGCATTGATGAGATCGAGCTGGAAACCAAGCACGACGTCATCGCGTTTTTGACCGAACTGGCGGAAAACATCGGCGACGAAGCGCGCTTTGTGCATCAGGGCATGACCTCTTCGGATGTGCTGGACACATGCCTTTCGGTGCAGATGATGCAGGCCGCAGATATTTTGCTGGCTGATATCGACGCGCTGTTGGATGCTTTCAAGACCCGTGCCATGGAAACCAAAATGGTGCCGACCATCGGGCGCAGCCACGCCATTCACGCGGAGCCCACCACGTTCGGGTTAAAGATGGCGCGTTTTTACGCAGAATTTTCGCGCAACCGCACGCGGTTGCAAGCGGCGCGTGACGACATCGCGACCTGCGCCATTTCAGGCGCGGTTGGCACCTTTGCCAATGTGGACCCCGGCGTTGAAGAATACGTCGCCGACAAACTGGGCCTTAAGCCTGAGCCCGTTTCCACGCAGGTGATCCCGCGCGACCGCCACGCGCATTATTTTGCCACGCTGGGCGTGATCGCATCGAGCATTGAAAACGTGGCGACCGAAATTCGCCATCTGCAACGCACCGAAGTTCGCGAGGCGCAGGAATATTTCGCACCCGGTCAAAAAGGCTCCAGCGCCATGCCGCACAAGCGCAACCCGATCCTGACCGAAAACCTGACCGGCTTGGCCCGCATTGTTCGCATGGCCGTGGTACCGGCGATGGAAAACGTGACGCTGTGGCATGAACGCGACATATCGCATTCCAGTGTCGAGCGCATGATCGGGCCTGACAGCACCATCACGCTGGACTTTGCCTTGAAACGCCTGAAAAGCGTGATCGAAAAGCTGGTGATTTACCCGAAAAACATGATGGACCAGATCAACAACTTCGGCGGCATCCACGATGCCCAGCGCGTACTGCTGTTTCTGACCCAAAACGACGTGTCGCGCGAAGACGCCTACAAGATCGTTCAGCGCAGCGCCATGCTAGTGTGGAAATCGTTTGGCATTGATCCAGACAATCCGGACAAACCGGCAAAGCTTGATGATCTGGACAAACAAGCGCGCGAGCACGACAACCGCCTGTTCTTTTACCTGTCGCACGATGAGGAACTGAAAAAATTGTTGGATGTGAAAAAACTGGCCGAGCTTCTGAGCGAGGATTCGATCAGCTATCACACCAAACGCGTGGACGCAATTTTCAAGCGCGTCTTTGGCTGATCACCAACAACCCCCAACGCACAAAAAACCCGGCGCCAGAAACGCCGGGTTTTTTATTTCGGGCACTGACGGAAGGTCAGTCGCCGACTTTTGCGTGGTCGTCGCCTAACGCTTCGGGGTATTCGCCCGAAAGCTGTTCCATGGCGACCTGCATCTGGGTGTCGAGCTGTTTGCGAAGATCGTCTTCGGCGACGTTCAGGGAGCGTTCTGAAAAGTCGCCCATCACCTTGCGGATCAGGTCTTCGTCGCCCGGCTCTTCCAGATCGGCCATCACCACGGTCTTGGCGTAGGCATCGGCATCGGCGCCGCTTATGCCCATTTTTTCTGCCGCCCACAGACCCACCAGCTTGTTGCGGCGGGACTGGGCCTTGAACTTCAGCTCTTCATCCATTTTTTGTTTGGCTTCAAAGCTTCTTCCGCGCTCGTTGAATGTGTCGGACATGGGGGTGGGGCTTCCTATTATAATGGCTTGGTTTTGCGGTTCAGTGGTGGTGTCATTTGTTAGGTCGTGGCACTATTTTCTCAGGTATCTATTTTCTCACGGGTGGGTGCAATTAGCCATCCCGGAGATGCGGGAAAAAGCACTTTCTCTTGAGAACCCAAATAAAGAAGCCAAAACCAGATGTGTACCCTGATCATCCTTCGCCGCCCAAATCACCCATGGCCGCTCATTATCGCCGCCAACCGCGATGAGATGGAGGCCCGGCCTTGGGCTACCCCGGCGCGCCACTGGGCGGACCGCGCGTATGTGACCGCCGGGCTGGACACCCAAGCCGGGGGAAGCTGGCTTGGCGTCAACGATTATGGCCTGATGGCGGCGATTTTGAACCGCCCCGGCACGCTGGGGGCTGAGGACGGCAAGCGATCGCGGGGCGAACTGGTGCTGGAAGCGCTTGACCACGCTGAAGCCAGCGAAGCGGCCAAGGCGCTGGTGGAATTGAACGGCGCCGCGTACCGCCCGTTTAATCTGGTGGTGGCGGACCGTCGCGAGGGCTACTGGCTCCGCTTGCTCAAGGAAGGCGGACAAATTACCGCGACCCCCCTGCCCGACGGCTTGTCGATGCTGACCGCCTTTGATCTAAATGATACGACCAGCCCGCGCATCCGCCATTTTAAACCCCTGTTTGAAGCGGCCCATGTGCCGGACCCGCAAAATGATGACTGGCGGGCCTGGCAGGAACTGCTCAGCCAAACCCACGGCGCACCCGCAAGCGGCCCCGAAGGCGCCATGTGCATCGTGGACACGCAAGATAGCAACCACCATGGATTCGGCACCCGTTCATCATCCCTGATCGCACTGGGTCAGGGCGCGGAAGGGCCTGAAACCCGGTGGCAATTCTCACCCGGACCACCGGGAAGCACCGCATGGCGGGCGATCGAGACGTGATGACCTGAAAAGCCCTGATTTCGCCGCTCGCAGGCGTTGTTTTGGCAGCCCCGACCTGCTATATGAGGCGCACTTGATTAAAGCGCCACCCACCGGGATTTTCCCGCCCAAGGAGCCATTTCATGGCCAAACGCAGACAGATTTACGAAGGCAAGGCCAAGGTCATTTTCGAAGGACCGGAGCCGGGTACCGTGGTCCAGTACTTCAAGGATGACGCCACCGCTTTCAACAACAAGAAAAAAGGCACCATCACCGGAAAAGGCGTGATCAATAACCGCATTTCCGAATACCTGATGATGCGCCTTGGTGAAATTTCCATCCCCACCCACTTTGTTCGGCGCTTGAATATGCGCGAACAGCTGGTGCGCGAAGTTGAAATCATCCCGGTCGAGGTCGTGGTGCGCAACATTGTCGCGGGTTCGCTGGCCAAACGTTTCAACATGCCCGAAGGCACACCGTTGCCTAGAAGCATCGTTGAGTATTATTATAAGTCCGACGAACTGGACGACCCGATGGTCTCCGAAGAACACATCACCGCCTTTGGCTGGGCCTCGCCCGCCGACATGGACGAGATCATGGCCATGTCGTTGCGGATTAACGATTTCCTTGGCGGTCTTTTCCTTGGCATCGGCATCCGGTTGGTGGATTTCAAACTGGAATTTGGCCGCCTTTGGGAAGAAGAGCAGATGCGCATTGTGCTGGCCGATGAGATCAGCCCCGACAATTGCCGCCTTTGGGACATCAACACCAACGAAAAGATGGACAAAGACCGTTTCCGCCGCGATCTGGGAAATGTCGAAGAAGCCTATCAGGAAGTTGCGCGGCGTTTGGGCATCCTGCCTGAAAGCGGCCCCGGCGACATACCCGGACCGGACACCATGCAATAACAACCACGGGCCGGGCTTTCAGTTCCGGCCCGCATTCGATCAGGGAACAAAGCCTGTGAAAGCTACCGTACACGTAACATTGAAAAACGGCGTCCTCGACCCGCAGGGAAAGGCCATCGGCCACACCTTGTCGTCGCTTGGGTTTGATGGCGTTGATGATGTCCGCCAAGGCAAGTTCATCGAGTTGAACCTGGCTGAGACCGATCCCGCCAAAGCCCGTGAACAAATTGACGCCATGTGCCGCAAGTTACTGGCCAACACGGTGATCGAAAACTATTCAATTGAAATCGCTGATTAAGCTCACATAAAAGAGTACCCCCCGCCCGATGAAAGCCTGCGTGATTGTTTTTCCCGCTTCCAACTGCGACCGCGATATGCAGGTGGCCCTTGAACGCTCAATGGGTGCGAAGGTCGACATGGTGTGGCACCGCGAACACGATTTAAGCGGCTATGATTTAGTTGCGGTTCCGGGCGGCTTTTCGTATGGCGATTACCTGCGCTGTGGCGCCATGGCGGCACGGTCGCCGATTATGGATGCGGTTAAAGCACATGCGGACAACGGCGGGCTGGTGCTGGGCGTGTGCAACGGTTTTCAGGTGTTGTGCGAAGCCGGGCTACTGCCCGGTGTGCTGATGCGCAACGCCAACCTGAAGTTTATCTGCAAGGACGTGGAACTAATGGTGGAACGCGCAGACACCGCGTTCACCAATGGCTATGAAGTGTGTGATGTGATCCGCGTGCCGGTGGCGCACCACGACGGCAACTTCTTTGCCGATGAGGAAACGCTGAACCGCATCGAAGGCGAAGGCCAGGTCGCGTTTCGTTATGTGGACAATCCCAACGGGTCGCTCAATTCCATTGCCGGGATATTAAACGAAAAAGGCAACGTGCTGGGCATGATGCCGCACCCCGAACGACTGGTGGACGAACAACTGGGCGGCACCGACGGCAAACCGATGTTCGATGCATTGATCAAGGCGGTGGCCTAAGCCATGAGTGAAATCACCCCAGAAGTTGTTGCTGAACACGGCCTTTCCGAAGACGAATGGCAGCAGGTCCTCAAAATCATGGGGCGCGAGCCGAACATGACGGAACTGGGCATCTTTTCCGTGATGTGGTCAGAACATTGTTCCTATAAATCTTCCAAAAAGTGGCTCAAGACCCTGCCCACCGAAGCGCCGTGGGTGATTTGCGGGCCGGGCGAAAACGCCGGCATCATCGACATCGGCGATGGCCAGGCCGCGATCTTTAAAATGGAAAGCCACAACCACCCCAGCTACATCGAACCGTACCAAGGTGCGGCCACCGGGGTCGGCGGCATCATGCGCGACGTGTTCACCATGGGCGCACGGCCCATCGCGAACCTCAACGCGCTGCGCTTTGGCCGGCCTACCCACGAAAAAACCCGCCACCTGGTGGCCGGTGTGGTCGAAGGCATTGGCGGGTACGGCAACTGCATGGGGGTTCCCACGGTTGGTGGAGAGTGCGAGTTCAACAAAAGCTACGATGGCAACATTTTAGTCAACGCCATGACGGTCGGCTTGGCTGACGCTGACAACATTTTTTATTCGGCCGCTGCCGGTATCGGCAAGCCAGTAGTATATGTGGGATCAAAAACCGGGCGCGACGGCATTCACGGCGCCACCATGGCATCGACCGAGTTTACCGAAGCCACCGAAGAAAAACGCCCGACCGTGCAAGTGGGTGATCCGTTCACCGAAAAACTGCTGCTGGAAGCGTGCCTTGAATTGATGGCGACCGACGCCATCGTCGCCATTCAGGATATGGGGGCGGCGGGCCTGACGTCATCTTCGTTTGAAATGGCGTCAAAAGGCGGGGTTGGCATTGATATGAACCTGGATGCGGTGCCGCAACGCGAAGAAAACATGACCGCCTATGAAATGATGCTGTCGGAAAGCCAGGAACGCATGTTGATGGTGCTGGAACCGGGCAAGGAAGATATGGCGCGCGCCATTTTTGAAAAATGGGAACTGGATTTCGCCATTATCGGCACCTTGACCGAACCCGACGCGGACGGCATCGGCCACATGGTGCTGCATCAGGATGGCAAAGTGATCGCCGACTTGCCCATTGATCCGCTGGCATTGGCCAGCCCCGAATACGACCGCCCGTGGGTGCCGACGCCTGCGCGCGATGTTCTGGCCGCCGCCGACGTTGAAGCGCCCAAAGATTTAATAGACGCGCTTAAAACATTGATCGGCGGGGCCAACGGCTGTTCCAAACGCTGGATCTGGGAACAGTACGACCACATGGTGATGGCCGACACGGTCCAGCGCCCCGGCGGCGACGCCGCATTGGTTCGTGTGCACGGAACAAAAAAAGCGTTGGCCATGACCAGCGATGTGACGCCGCGCTATGTGTTCGCAGACCCCGTTCAGGGCGGCCGCCAAGCGGTAGCTGAAAGCTGGCGCAACCTGACCGCCACCGGTGCGACCCCCATGGCGATTACGGATAATATGAATTTCGGCAATCCCGAACGCCCCGAGATCATGGGCCAGTTTGTCGGCGCGTGCGAAGGCATTTCAGATGCGTGCCGGGCGCTCGACTTTCCCGTCGTTTCGGGCAACGTGTCGCTTTACAACGAAACCAACGGACAGGGCATTTTGCCGACCCCCACCATCGGCGGGGTTGGCCTGATCGACGACGTTGCAAAAGCGGTCGGCGCGGGCTTTACCCAAGACGGTGAAGCGATCGTGCTGATCGGCGAAACGTTGGGACATCTGGGCCAGTCCCAATACCTGATGGAAGTTCTGGGCCGCGATGGTTTAAGCATGGACGACGGAGCACCGCCCCCGGTCGATCTGGCACTGGAACGCAAAAATGGCGACTTCGTTCGCGTGGAAATCCTTTCCGGCGCCGCCACCGCGTGCCACGATTTATCAGACGGCGGCCTGTGGGTGGCCTTGGCCGAAATGGCCCTGGCGTCCGACATCGGCGCCACAATCGAACAACCCGGCACCAACATCCCCCTGCATGCGTGGGCCTTTGGCGAAGATCAGGCGCGTTATCTGGTGACCACGCCGAACTCGCAAGATTTGATCCAACGCGCTGAAAAAGCTGGCGTTATTGCCGCCGTGATTGGCACAACCGGGGGACAGGAGTTGACGTTCGGCCCTGAACACGCCATATCCTTGGCAGAACTGAGATCGACCCATGAAGACTGGCTGCCAGAGTTCATGTCGCACCCCGACGCGCACTAGGCTCACAGCCAAAGCCTAAGACATCAGGAGACCCCCGCATGGCCATGGACGCCGCCCATATAGAAGCGTTGATCAAGGAAGCCCTGCCTGATGCAGAAATTCATATTGAAGACCTGCGCGGCGACGGCGACCATTACGCGGCGCGCGTGATATCTGCGCAATTTGTCGGCAAAAGCCGCGTCCAGCAACACCAATTGGTTTATGCTGCCCTGCAAGGACGCATGGGCGGCGAGCTACA
>DAOVVL010000031.1 GCA_030637205.1 Thalassospiraceae bacterium
GGTGGGTTCCTTGAATAAAAGTGCGGATGGGGGGCAAAGTCGCCCCGGGTCCGAATTGGCGCGCAGTATAGCCACGAAGGCTCCAAGGTAAAGGGCTAAAGGCCCTATGGTGTCAGGCCCGCTGGCCGGGGCCCTGAGCTGGCCACCCGCGCCCCTTGCGGAGCCGCCTTTGGGTTGCTAGATAAAGCACAGTCTCAATCACCGACAGCCACAGGAACCGAACCGATGCGCGCGCTGATCTCAGCCTTTTTCAGGGGTCTCAGTCAACTTTCCGACCCCAGAACCCGCTCCGTGGTGTGGGTGTCCATCGGCTGGTCGACGGTGATTTTCATCGCTACATGGGTCGCCATCTGGTTCATCCTGAAGGTCACTACCTTTATCGCCATCGGCTGGCTGGAAGTCATATTTGATTTTGTCAGCGGTTTTGGCGCGATTTTCCTCGCCTGGTTTTTGTTCCCGCCCGTGGTTATCGCGGTGGGCGGCTTGTTGCTGGAACGCGTGGTGGACGCGGTCGAGGCGCGCCACTATCCGGATCAGGAACTGGCGGCGGGGCAAAAGTTTTCAGACGCCATGATCGGCACACTGGCATTATTGGGCAAGGCCGTGGGGCTGAACCTGTTGTGCCTACCATTATTGCTGGTGCCGTTCTTGTTCCCGTTTGTTTATTACCCGTTGAACGGTTACCTGCTGAGCCGTGAATATTTTGAAGTCGTCGCAACCCGGCGCATGAACGGGCCAGACGCGCGACGCCTGCGCGCTAAAAAACAAACATCGCTGACCATCATTGGTGCGGTGTATGCATTCATGCTGACCATTCCCTTGGTCAACCTGCTGACCCCGGTCATCGCCACTGCGGCAATGGTGCATTTGTTTGAACGCTGGCGGGAAAAAAGCTCAAACGGCAATGGCTTGCCCAGCACCGATACCCAAACAACAACACCGACAGAGGTTAGCTCGTGAACAAACGTATTTTTATAATGCTCGCCACGCTATTGATCGCGGCGTGCGCCGGGGATGTAAACCGCACCGTTGCGCCGACGCACAGCGAAACATTGGAAGCCCCGCCTGAACCCCCCAAAGTGGTTGCCGGCGAACTGGTTGGCCAAAATGCAAATTGGTTGCGCGCACGTCTGGGCGATCCCGGATTATTGCGCCGCGATGGCCGCTCAGAAATCTGGCAGTATAAAAGTGCGAGCTGTGTGGTGAATGTTTTTCTGTACCCGGCCGATGAAGGTGCCAGCGACGCTTCACCCGACACCGCCGAATACAATGTGCAGTATTTTGATGCCCGCGATTTAAAAGGCGCACCGGCAATCCAGAAAGATTGCCTTAATAGTTTATAAGCACGCCGCATTAGCGGCGACGCACGGTCGTGCGCTTGAATATATTATCAGTTTATAATTCCTTCGCCTTGTACTTGCACAGATCAAGCAGCAGACAATTTGCACAATCGGGCTTTCGGGCCTTGCACACATAACGCCCGTGAAGAATAAGCCAGTGATGCGCATGAACCATGAATTCATCCGGCACCGCTTTTAAAAGCTTCTTTTCAACTTCCAGAACATTTTTGCCCGGCGCCAGCCCGGTGCGGTTGGATACGCGAAAGATGTGGGTATCGACCGCCATGGTCGCCTCGCCCCAACACACGTTCAACACCACGTTGGCGGTTTTGCGTCCCACACCGGGAAGTTTTTCCAAAGCCGCACGGTCGCGCGGAACTTCACCGCCGTGATCGTCGCTGAGCATCTTTGATAATTTGATGACGTTCCTGGCCTTGGTGTTGTAAAGGCCGATGGTCTTGATATGGGTTTTTAACTTGGCTTCGCCCAGCGCGGTCATTTTTTCAGGCGTGTTGACAGTTTTAAAAAGTTTTTCCGTGGCCTTGTTCACACCCTTGTCTGTTGCCTGCGCCGACAGCACCACAGCCACCAAAAGCGTGAACGGATTGGTCCAGTTCAGCTCGCTTTTGGGTTCGGGATTTAAGGCACGCAGGCGGGTAAAGAATTCTTGTACATCTGTTTTTTTCATAAAAACCAGCCTAAACCGACAAACGCACCACAGCAAGAAACGGGTGGGCGCGTACGGGCTTAAGCCTGTTATACTCACGCCCATGCAGGAACTGGCCACCCCAAGCGAGACATCCACAGAACGCGACGGCGACTATGCGCGCATTTCTGATGCCATTGCCTACATTCGCGAACGGCGTTTGGATCAGCCGGAACTGGCCGACGTGGCCCGACAGGTGAACTTAAGCCCCCATCATTTCCAGCGCCTGTTTACCCGTTGGGTGGGCGTTTCGCCGAAACGGTTTCTTGGCTACCTGACGCAACGACATGCACGTGAATTGCTGAACCAGAATGCGGATGTATTAAGCGCCTCACTGGAAGTCGGCCTTTCAGGGCCGGGTCGTTTGCACGACCTGTGCGTCAACCTGGAAGCCGCCACGCCCGGCGAGATTAAATCGGGCGGTACGGGCTTAAGCATTCAAACCGGCTGGCACACCTCGCCCTTTGGTGACGTTTTGGTGCATGAAACCGAACGCGGCATCGCCGGCATTTCGTTTGCACAAAAAGAAAACCGGGCGCAAGTCGAGGCCATCATGCGCGCACGCTGGCCCAAGGCGCGTTTTATTGAACGTCCTGAACAAACAAAACAAACGGTGGCGCGTATTTTTTCGGGCGCGCCTAACAAAAACCCGCTCAACGCATTTATCGGTGGCACCAATTTCCAGATGCAGGTCTGGCAGGCGCTGGTGCAAATTCAGCCGGGCAGCCTGACCACCTACGGGCGCATCGCCAAGGCCATCGGCAAACCCAAAGCCGCGCGCGCGGTGGGAACGGCCGTGGGCCTGAACCCGGTCGGTTTTTTAATTCCGTGTCACCGCGTTATTCGCGAGAACGGCGCCATTGAAGGCTATCGCTGGGGAACCGAACGCAAGGCCGCCATGATCGGCTGGGAAGCGGCAAGGCTGGAAAAAAAGCTCGCGTAATTTTCTACCAACAAGATTTCGGTGGCAACCCAACTGGGCGATGTGCTGGCACGGCTGAAAGCCAAGCCGCCCGAAGAAACTATCGCTTGACCGAAGTACACTGAGCAAACGCGAAGGACTTCGATCAAAAGTTATTAAAACCCCAAAACGTCTTTCATGGAATAAAGACCCGGCGATTGTGACTGCGTCCACATGGCCGCGCGCACCGCGCCATTGGCGAAAATTTCACGGCTAGCCGCTTTGTGGGTTAGCTCAAGTCGCTCGCCGGTAGCGGCAAACATGGCCGTGTGATCGCCCACCACGTCACCACCGCGAAGGGTGGCAAAACCGATGTCGCCGCTGCGCCGCTCGCCGGTGATGCCTTCGCGCGAAAGCACGCTCACATCATCAAGATTAACGCCACGACCGGATGCCGCCGCATGGCCCATCGCCAGTGCAGTTCCTGATGGCGCATCGACCTTGTGGCGGTGATGCATTTCAGAAATTTCGATATCAAAACTATCGGGCAGGGTTTTGGCGGCGGTTTCCACCAGCCCCAAAAGTAAGTTCACACCAACCGAGAAATTTGCCGCCTGAACCACCGCAACTTTTTTGGCCGCGTTTGTAACCGCGTCTTGCTGGGCGGCTTCAAGTCCGGTGGTGCCGATCACCCAAGCCGTGCCGTGTTCAGCCGCCAGCTTGGCGTGGGTTTCGGTAACCTTGGGCGAGGTAAAGTCGATCACCACGTCAGATGCCTGAAACAGCGCCGCCGCGTCATCGCCTAAATTAACGCCCATGCCATCAATGCCCGCAAGAACGCCGAGGTCTATCCCTAAGTCCGCATGGCCCGGGGCTTCTGAGCCCGCAGCCACAACCGCGCCGTCCGTGGCGTTCACAGCCATGATCAACATGCGGCCCATGCGCCCTGCGGCGCCGATAATTCCGATATTCATGGGGGGTCCCCAAATCTCTCAGTTCAAGTTGCGCCGATGATAGCAGAAACACCATAAGGGGCAAACGAAGAGGGGCTGGGGTTTACTCTTTGTCGCGCCGTAAGGCGCGCGGGCTATTCCTTCAAGTCTTCCCACAGATCCTTGACCTTGGAAAAGAAGCCGCCCGATTCGGGGCTGTGCTTTTTATCTTCCACCCCGGCGGCCTGCAGGCTTTCAAGGTGTTCTTTCTGTTTTTTGGTCAGGTTCACCGGCGTTTCAACCTGCAGCTCAACAAACATGTCGCCGCGTGATTTCGCGCGCAGCACACTCATGCCCTTTGATTTGAGGCGGAACTGCTGACCCGGCTGGGTGCCGGCGGGAATGTTGATGCGCGCCCGGGCGCCGTCCACGGTGGGCACTTCGATGTGGCCACCCAACGCCGCCGTGGTCATGGGTACCGGCACGCGCATGTGGATATCGGCACCATGGCGGTGGAACATGCGGTGTGGCTGGATGGCAATAAAGATATAAAGATCGCCAGCCGGCGCGCCGCGCAAGCCAGCCTCGCCTTCGCCGGAAAGACGGATGCGGGTGCCTTCTTCGACACCGGCGGGAATGTTGACGTTGAGGGTTTTTTCCTTGGCCACGCGGCCCTGACCGGAACAGTTGGAACACGTTTCCTTGATCACCTTGCCCTGACCATGACACGACGGGCAGGTGCGCTCGACCGTGAAAAAGCCCTGCTGGCTGCGCACCACACCGTGGCCGCCGCACGTTGCACAGGCCACCGGCTCGGTGCCGGGCTTGGCGCCGGAACCGTGACAGGTGTCGCATTCAACGGAAGTGGGCACACGAACTTCGCTGTTTTTTCCGCCGAACGCATCTTCCAGCGTGATGGTCATGTTAAAGCGCAGGTCCGACCCGCGACCGCTTTGCTGTTGTTGGGGACCGCCGCGCTGAGCGAAACCGCCGCCAAACATTTCTTCGAAAATATCGGCAAAGCCACCACCAGCAAAACCGGGGCCGCCAGGGCCGCCGGGGCCACCAAATCCACCGCCCATTCCGCCCGGCCCGCCTTGCTCAAACGCGGCGTGGCCGAACTGATCGTAAGCGGAACGCTTTTGATCGTCTTTGAGGATTTCGTAAGCTTCGCTGATGTCCTTGAATTTTTGCTCAGCCGCTTTGTCGTCGGGGTTGCGGTCGGGGTGATATTGCATGGCGAGCTTGCGATAAGATTTTTTGATCTCATCGCCGTCGGCGCCCTTTGTAATTTCGAGAAGGTCGTAATAATCCTGCTTCGACATTGGCTGACCTTGTCCCTGAAACCTACCCTGTGCCGTAAATTGGCGGGGTACCCCTAAAATGGGCGAAACCGGCGGGTCGCTTTGAGCCCGCCGGAACGCCTAACCACTTATACCCGAGACCTCGTTTAAGGCCTTACTTTTTATCGGCGTCCGCATCTGCCTCAGTATCAACATCGGCTTCGGCTTCGGCATCGGGCTCAACTTCTTCAAAGTCGGCATCGACCACCTTGGCATCGTCGCCGGGCTGGCCTTCTGCGCCCTCGCCACCTTCGGGCGCTTCAGCGCCTTCTGACGCGGCGCTTGCTTCCTGCTCAGCCTTGTACATGGCTTCACCCAGTTTCATGGTCGCCTGCATCAATGTATCGGTCTTGGCTTTGATGGTTTCGGCGTCCGCGTCTTCGGCTTCCATCGTTTCCTTCAAATCTTTGATGGCGTCTTCGATGGCGGTTTTTTCTTCATCGCCAACCTTGTCGCCGTGTTCCTTCAGGTCGTGTTCGGCCTGATGAACCAGGGCTTCTGCGTGGTTGTTGGCATCGACCAGTTCGCGGCGCTTTTTATCTTCGTCGGCGTGCTCTTCAGCGTCTTTCACCATGCGTTCGATGTCTTCATCGCCCAGTCCGCCGGAAGCCTGGATCGAAACCTGCTGTTCCTTGCCGGTGGCTTTGTCCTTGGCAGACACGTTGACGATGCCGTTGGCATCAATATCAAACGTCACTTCAATTTGCGGAATGCCGCGCTGTGCCGAGGGAATGCCGACCAGATCAAACTGGCCGAGAATCTTGTTGTCCGACGCCATTTCGCGTTCACCCTGGAACACACGGATGGTTACCGCGGTCTGGTTATCTTCCGCCGTGGAAAATACCTGGCTTTTGCGGGTCGGGATCGTGGTGTTGCGATCGATTAGGCGTGTAAACACACCGCCCAGCGTTTCGATACCAAGCGACAGCGGCGTCACGTCCAACAGAAGAACGTCTTTCACGTCGCCCTTCAACACACCGCCCTGAATGGCCGCGCCAATGGCAACCACTTCGTCAGGGTTCACACCCTTGTGCGGTTCACGACCGAAAAACTCTTTTACCGTTTCGATCACCTTGGGCATACGGGTCATGCCGCCAACCAAAATCACTTCCTTGATTTCAGACGGGGTCACACCGGCATCTTTCATTGCAGCCCTGCACGGATCAATGGTGCGCTTGATCAGGTCGCCAACAAGGCTTTCCAGCTTGGCGCGCGTCATCTTCACGTTAAGGTGCTTTGGCCCTGCGGCGTCGGCGGTAATGAACGGCAGGTTCACTTCGGTTTGCGTGGCGGAAGACAATTCGATTTTTGCTTTTTCGCCTGCTTCTTTCAAACGCTGCAGCGCAAGTTTGTCCTGGCGCAGATCAATGCCTTGTTCTTTTTTGAATTCTTCAGCCAGGAAATCAACAATGCGCTGATCGAAGTCTTCGCCGCCAAGGAACGTATCGCCATTGGTGGATTTAACTTCAAAAACGCCGTCGCCGATTTCAAGAATTGAAACATCGAACGTGCCGCCGCCCAGATCGTAAACGGCGATGGTGCCGGTTTCATTTTTTTCCAAACCATACGCAAGTGCAGCTGCGGTCGGTTCGTTGATGATGCGCAGCACTTCAAGGCCGGCGATTTTACCTGCGTCCTTGGTGGCCTGGCGTTGGCTGTCGTTGAAATAAGCTGGAACCGTGATGACGGCTTGGGTCACCTTCTGGCCGAGGTGGCTTTCGGCGGTTTCTTTCATTTTCTGCAAGATGAATGCGGAAACCTGACTGGGCGAATATTTTTCGCCGTGTGCCTGGACCCATGCGTCGCCGTTATCACCGCTGACGATGGTGTAAGGCACCAGGTCCTGATCCTTTTTGGTCAGCGGATCATCAAAGCGACGACCGATCAGGCGTTTGATGGCCGACAGTGTGTGTTCGGGGTTGGTCACGGCTTGGCGCTTGGCGGGCTGGCCGACCAGACGTTCACCGCTTTCAGTGAATGCCACCATCGAAGGCGTGGTGCGTGTGCCTTCGGAATTTTCAATCACCTTGGTATCTTTCCCATCCATGATGGCGATACACGAGTTGGTGGTGCCCAGATCAATACCGATAACCTTGCTCATCTTGTTTCTCCGTCTTTGATCGCGTTTCAAGGGCCGGTTGGTGGCCCTGACGCTTAAATTTCAATGTTTAGCGGGTCGCATTATCTGGCGAACCCTGCTTGCGGCTTATATAAGCCCGCATTTTTGGCTGCGCAAGCGGGCTAGACCCCTTTTCCTTAATTTTTTGGGGTCTTTAGGGCGGTAACCCTCAAGTTTCCTGATCAATTTTGCCGCCGGTCTGGCCGCCGCCGGCTTCGTAAGGTGAATTTTGCTCAGCCTTTGGGCTTTCATCATCGCCGGGCGCGCTATCTGGCGCGGGCTTTTCAGCCTTGGGGCCACCGGTCGAAACCAGCACCTGCGCCGGACGCAACAGCCGGTCATGGATGGTAAAGCCCTGGCGGATCACCTGAACCACGGTGTTGGTCGCCACGTCCGGGTTTTCCACCTGCTGGACCGCCTCATGAAAATTATGGTCAAACGCCTTGCCTTCGGCTTCGATGCGTTTAATGCCCTGACTTTCAAAAGCACCAAGCAGCGCCTTCATGGTCATATCGATACCGACATAAAGATTGTTGAGGTTTGTGTCGGCTTCGCGCGCTTCTTCGCTGACCGTCATCATGGCCATGCCTAAATTATCGGCGACCTGCAACATTTCGCGGGCAAAGTTGGCGGTGGCGTATTTGGATGCATCGGTTTTTTCGCGCGTCGCAATGCGCCGGGTGTTTTCAGCGTCGGCCAGCGTGCGCAATAATTTATCGTTCAGATCGCGCACCTGATCCTGTAAAGCTTCAACCGGATCGACTTGTGCTTCATCTGCGGCCGCATCAGCTTCCTCTTCTTCACCGTCGCTTTCGGGTGCGGTTTCAGGATCCAAGCCCGCCTGCATTTCGGCATCGGCTTCGGCGTTGCCGTCCCCATCAGGTGTGCCATCCACATCCGCATCATCTGCGGACGGGGTTTCGTTTTCAGTATTTGCGGGCTCGATGATTTCTTCTTCGTTGTGGTTGTTCATTTATATTTTGCTCTCATTAACTTTGCTCAGGTCTTATCCGATTAAGTCTTAGCCGATCAGGCGGCTGACCAGCCGCGCAGTATAATCGACCATCGGGATGATGCGCCCGTAATTCATGCGCGTCGGTCCGATGACGCCAATGGCGCCGACGATCTGTTGGCGGGTGTCTTTATAAGGCCCCACAATCAGGGAACAACCGGAATGTGCAAACAAGTTGTTGTCGGAGCCAATAAATATTTGCACACCATCGGCGGTGTCGGCTTTTTCCAACAAGCCTGCAAGGGCTTCCTTGGTTTCCAGCGCATCAAACAATGCACGGATGTGTTCCAGATCCTGGGACGCGGCGACGTCGTCCAACAAGTGTGACTGGCCGCGCACAATCAGTTGTGAACTTTGCCAGCCCCCTTCCCCGGACCACACCGCAATGCCTTCTTCAACGACTTTCTGGGTCAGCTGATCCAGCTCGGTGCGGTGTTCGCTCAGTTCGGTCTGGATACTTAGCAACGCTTCGTCCAGCGTGCGGCCAACCAACTTGGCCGACAGGTAATTGGTTGCTTCGACCAGCGCCGACGGCAACACGCCTTGGGGCAATTCAATAATGCGGTTTTCCACCACGCCGCTTTCGGTAACCAGCACCACCAGCGCGCGGCCCGGATTAAGTGCGACAAATTCAATGTGGCGCAGCGGGCTTTGGGTTTTGGGCGCAACCACAAGACCGGCACAATTGGAAAGACCGGACAGCGCCTGCGTTGCGCGCTCCAACATGCCTTCCAGTGACGCGCCCGACGTTTTGCATTCGCCTTCGATGCTTTGGCGTTCATCATTGGTCAGGTTGCCGACTTCCAAAATGCCGTCGACAAATAATTTCAGGCCAGCTTCGGTGGGCATGCGCCCGGCTGAAATGTGCGGCGAGTACAAAAGCCCCGCGTCTTCCAGATCAGAAAGCACGTTGCGAATGGTCGCCGAAGAAATTTCAATGCCGGGCAGGCGCGACAACGTGCGCGAGCCCACCGGTTCGCCGGTGTGGATGTAGCCATCGACCACCTTGCGAAATATTTCACGCGAACGTTCGTTCAGTTCAGAAATCATCGGTCGCCCAAATTTGTTTTTCGTACTTGATAGGCCAAACGCCAGCCTGATCAAGCCGGGCAAAAAATAGTCCTGCCATGGGCCTTCGTCAACGCACGGGAGCTAAATACTCAAGGCTTTCGCCTTTACAGGGAACCTTGCGCCCAGTAGCCTCGGCCCCCAATTCAAACCCTAAAGCGGAGACTTCGACCCATGAGACCATCCGGCCGCGCCTTTGATGAAATGCGCCCGATCAGCTTTGAGACCCAGGTATCCAAGCACGCCGAAGGGTCTTGCATGATCCGCTTTGGCGATACCCACGTTTTGTGCGCCGCCTCGATCGAAACCCGCGTGCCGCCTTGGCTGCGCGGACAGGGCCGGGGCTGGGTCACGGCGGAATACGGCATGTTGCCGCGCGCCACGACCGAGCGCATGGGCCGCGAAGCGGCACGAGGCAAACAGTCGGGGCGCACCCAGGAAATCCAGCGCCTCATCGGGCGCTCACTTCGCGCCGTTACCAATCTGGAACAAATGGGCGAGATGCAGATCACGGTGGATTGCGATGTTATTCAGGCCGATGGCGGAACCCGCACGGCGGCCATCACCGGGGCCTATGTGGCGCTGCATCTGGCATTTCAAAAGGCGATTGAGACCGGCATCCTTGAAACCCTGCCGCTGACCGATCAGGTGGCGGCGGTTTCATGCGGCCTTTACGAAGGCACGGCGTTGCTGGATCTGGACTATCCCGAAGACAGCGCCGCCGAAGCCGATACCAATTTCGTTTTGACCGGAACCCAGGGCATTGTTGAAATTCAGGGCACCGCTGAGGACTACCCGTTTTCCGAGGCCCAGTTCATGGAACTGCTGGCGCTGGCCAAACAAGGCGTTGGCGAGCTGGTGGTGCTGCAACGCCAGGCTCTGGCGCTGGACTAAGCCCTGCAAGGAGGCAGCCCTTTGGCCCAAGCAAGACATTTCGCAGGTGGAAAGTTGGTGTTGGCCAGCCACAACCCCGGAAAAGTGCGCGAAATTGCCGAATTACTCGCCCGTTGGGGAACCGAAATCATATCGGCAGGTGATTTGGGCCTGCCCGAACCCGTTGAAGATGGCCAAACCTTTGCCGCCAATGCCGAGATCAAGGCGCTGGCCGCCGCCACAGCCGCCAATTTGCCGGCGCTGGCGGATGATTCCGGGCTTTGCGTCACGGCTTTGGGCAATGATCCGGGCGTTTTTTCGGCCCGCTGGGCGGGTAATGCCAAGGATTTCACCGTCGCCATGGAAAAAGTCGAAGCGGCACTTGATCAAGCCGCCAAGTCGGGAAATCCGGATCGAAGCGCCCATTTTGCCTGTGCATTGACGCTGGCATGGCCCGATGGCCACACGGAAACCTTCGAGGGCCGCGTGGACGGGGCCATGATCTGGCCCATGCGCGGTGAACTGGGATTTGGTTACGATCCCGTATTCGTCCCCGATGGCTATGAATTGAGCTTTGCAGAGATGGAGCCCGCAGCCAAGCACGCCATGAGCCACCGCGCCCGTGCGTTTGAGAAACTGGTCGCGGCATGCTTTCAAAGAGAAGATTAGCGGCCTGCTTTTTAAGGCACTGATATAAAGCGATTTTTATTATTGAATTAAGATCATCCTTTTAATCTTATAGCCTGCTCACCCACAATATTTAGATTATCGCCTTGCGCTTAAATTGATACAAGTCCGGAAACCTACGGCAGGCTTTGATTTGTAAATTTTGCGGTTTAACTTAAACGTCAGGCAACTGTTTCGATACCCGATTGTTGCGCA
>DAOVVL010000234.1 GCA_030637205.1 Thalassospiraceae bacterium
ACGGCTTCGGGAACCAGCGCCAAGGCAACCGTCAGGCCAGACAGGATGTCGGATTTAAGCGACACGGCCTTGCTGATATGAAATTCAAACATGTGTAAATATTACTTTATTTCAGGGGCAAAAAAAACGGCTGGGGTTCGCCCCACCGGCCGTTTTGCCAAATATTCCAATAATTTCGTGATGCTTAACGGGCTATGGCGCGGGTGTCCAGCGATATTGGTGCAAAGGTGCCAAGATCAGGGTGCACGGGCGGCTTTGGGCTAAGCTTAGCGCCAGTAATGGCCCGAAATATGAATGAACAATCAGGCCAGTTCGTTGAAAGCCTCCCCGAGGGCAAAGCCCTGGATCTAAGGCAAATGCTTCAACATGCTCGAAAGACACTGACGTCATGTAGGAAGAAAAGACATCGATGAAATAATGGATGAAAATTATGCTCTCACGCATGCATGGAAAAAATAACGGCCCCGGAGAGGGAGGGACTCCACACTATTATAGCCAATAGTCTCCACTATTATAGCCAATAGCCTCCGGGACCGTCAGTTTCCATTGGTACAATACCCTTCGCCCAGATCAGCACGCCTGTTCGTCCTCAACCCGGGACCCGTAGATGCCAATTATGTGCCAGCCCGCGCCGGTGTTACTTTACCTCGTACGCCACAACCGTGCCGTCCATCATCATGGGGATGATCGCCAAGCGTTTTGACTTGATGAATTCATGATCGGCGGAGCCCTGGTTCAAATCCACAAGCAGGTCCGCCTTGCCGGAAGAGGCGATGCGGTAGAGGCCGCCGGACATCCAGTCGGTCACCAGATAAGCGCCGTTTCCGTCCGGCTCCAATCCGTCGAGGTTGCCAACCGGCGTGCCATTGCCAAGGCTGGAAACAACCCCGGTTTTCAGGTCGATGCTTTTCATGTGGCCGACCATCGAGGTCGCGAAACCCTCGGTGCGCACGCCCCATGAAGCGACGAGAAGATTGTCTCCCTCAACCATCAGACCGTTTGGCGATTGCAGCGCGGTATCCTTGACCCAGGCCGTGAGCTTGCCGTCGGTGAGGCGATAGATGGTGTTGCCCATCATGTCGGACACGTAAACGCGGCCGGCGCTGTCCACCGCGGTGTCGTTCAGGAACTTCGGATCCCGAGCCTTCCACTTCCCGGAAATCCTGCCCTTGTCGATTTCGATCTCTACCAGACGGTCAACGTCGGACACATAAATCCGGTCACCGGCGAGAACCATGCCCAGCGGCGCGCTCAGCCCATCGACCCATTTCAGCTTAATGATGGTGCCATCAGGTCTCATCGTCGAGATGAATCCGTTTCCGTCCTTGACGTTCGGATCGCCATTAATATTGGACACGAAAACGATGTTGCGCTTGGCGTCGTAAACTGCCGATTCCGGCCCCATGAAACCCGACGCTTCCCAGACCTTTCTGGCTTCGTCACTCATCGCTGCGTTTGCAGAACCCAGCACTCCAAGAACAAGCGCGCCCGCGAATAATGTTTTTATTCCATTGATTGTCATAGTTATTCTCCCCTTGGTTATGAACGGCGAGGCCAATCGCCACGCCTTACCCTGCCGCGCCGCAAATCGCCGCTACTTCAACTCGACGATCCGGAGGATGCAGATGCTATCGCCCATGTTCTTGGCGTAGTGCGATGCTACCGGCTTGCCGGTGCGCGCGACCGCCTTTCCGCCTTTCGGCTTGGCGTCGCGATAGGTGCCATCGGGATTGGTCAGACGGAGCGCACAGTTGGTCTCGAACAAAGAGACCCGGTCGGCGGGATGGGAGTGAAATTTATCCTGCTGCCCTGGTTTCCAGGTCGCTTCGATCACCCTGAACTGATCGTTTTCCGCGATGATTTTATAGACCTCAGGCGAAGCTTCCGGAGCGGAAGGAACTTCTTCGGCCATGGCCGGGGCCGCGCCCAACAAAAGGGCGGATGTCAAAATGAAAGCAGTGGAAACGCGCTTTGTTGAAAACATTTTTGTGGTCATCCCTAGAATCCTTTCTGATTTCGTTCTTGAAAACTGGATTGAACATGTCATTGCAACGTCCCATGCAACGCCCTGTGCAGTGTCGCGTTGGCGCTGCATCGCAACGAAGAGGCGATGTGGAAAATGTTGCCTCAGGCAAGGGGCCGCGCCCTGATCAAACCCAAACGGTTTTCTATCGGTTTTCTATCCATTTGTAGTTTGAACGTAAAATCAACACGTTGGAGGCGATTTCCAAGGCGAAAAAGGGATGATCGGTGAAATGGAATTGAAGTAAATGCCCCGGGCAACCAAACCAGTTTGAAAATTGCCATCCGACTGACTACACTTTTAAAGCGTTATCCGGCTTGTAGGCGGGTTATGGGGATAAGCGATGGGGAAGGCTGTTTTACTCTACCGAGTTGGCGAATGGACCGTCGAGCCCAAGCGCGGCCTGGTGCGCCGCCGGGACGAACATGTCCACCTCGAGCCCAAAGCCGCCGAACTCCTAAACTACCTTGCGTTGCGCTCGGGAGAGGTCATCTCCCGCGCCGAGCTGCTGGATACCGTCTGGCCCGGTGTGACCGTGGGCGATGAGGTGATCACCAACGCCATCGCAAAATTACGCCGGGTTCTTGAGGACGATCCAAAATCACCCAAACTCATCGAGACGATTCCGAAACGCGGCTATCGGCTTGTCTCTTGCGTCAACGTGGACCAGGACACGCTAGCCATAGACGAAGAAGCGGAAGAAACGTTGCGCAATGATGCAAGGCCCCGGTTCAATCAACGCTCATGGATGGTGCTGGGGGCCGTCGCGGTTGCTATTTTAACAACGGCAATGGTGTGGCAGCGGCAATCGAACGAGGATGTCGCACAACGATCAACATCGACCCAGGCAGTATCGTTTAAACCAACGATTGCCGTCTTGCCGTTCGACAATTTCAGCGATGACCCGAGCCAGGAATATTTCTCGGACGGCATGACCGAAGACCTGATCACCGATATTTCGAAAATCTCCAGTCTGTCCGTCATCGCGCGTCATTCGACCTTTTCCTACAAGGGGCAATCCCCCGATATACGCGAAGTCGGTCGCGCCCTGGGCGCAACTCATTTGATCGAAGGCAGCGTACGCAAAGAGGGTGACGCCATTCGCATTTCGGTTCAGTTGATTGACGCCTCCAACGGAAAACACCTATGGGCTGAACGATATGACAGGAAACTAAAAGACGTCTTCGCCATTCAGGACGAGGTGGTTACTCATATCGTGACCGCGCTGTCTCTGAAACTAACCCCGAATGAACAGGTACAATTGGCCAGCAGGGGTACCGAGAGTCTCCGAGCCTATGATCTTTATATGCGCGGCCGCGAACAGGAAGGCTTCTTCAACAGGGACGCCTACGTGGAAGCCAAGAGATTCTATGAAAGCGCCATCGCACTCGACCCCGGTTATGCCGAGGCCTTTGCCCATCTGGCGCAAATCCATACCCTGAACGGCCAGTTCGGGTGGGTCGACAACAACAACCGGGCTGACGCCATCGCCCTCGAACTGGCGCAAAAGAGCGTGCGCCTGGACCCGGCTTTGCCCTTTGCCCACTGGGGCCTGTCGCGCATTCTGACACGCGGATCAATTGGCCAAAACGACCATGCGATTGAGGAAATGGAAAAGGCCATTGAACTGGACCCCAATTACGCCGATGCCTATGCCTTTCTCGGTCATCTCTACACCTACAGCGGAAGGTCGGAACGGGCGCTGCCTCTCATCAAGCGGGCCATGCGGATCAACCCAAAATTCCCATTCTGGTATTATCATGTGGTCGGGCTAGCGCAGTATTTTCTTGGTGAATATGATGCTTCCGTCGAAAATCTGGAAAAGTCGGTCGAGCGCAACCCCACGGTCTTTTTCACACGGCTGGCGCTGGCGGCGGCATTGGCCAAGTCAGGGCGGCAAGAAGATGCCGAATGGCAGGTCGATGAACTGTACCTCTCAGGGTTCGACAAGACCGTGGAGACATTCATCGAAGCCACCCCGGTTCACGACGAAGCCTATCGCAAACGCTTTGTCGAGG
>DAOVVL010000148.1 GCA_030637205.1 Thalassospiraceae bacterium
GATATGGTGTTTGCCGAACCGGACCGCATGAACCCCGAAGGCGTGGTCCAATCGCTATACAACCTTGATGATACGACCCGCGAAGCCATCCTGAAACTGCCCAGCAACGATGAATTGTTCGCAGGTGTGATCAAACAGAGCCGCGTCGTGTTGGGCCAGGCCGGTTTCTGGGATGATCTCCCCAAATCATCCACGCGGCCCGCGTTCAAATCCATTGCCGTGCGCGGGCTGGTTCGCGATGCGCCAAAGCCAAGCCAGTTTTTACCCAGTTTCAAATCCATGATTCGCAACGTTGAAGTGCTGGAAGGGCCGGGCGCCGGGCACGGCATTTTTTCACTGGTGCCTGAAACCGACGGCATTGTGCGCCGCGTGCCGACCTTGTTCATGTATCGCGACGATCCTTACACGTCGCTATCGGTTGAAATGATGCGCGTGATGTTTCAACGCAAAACCATCGTTGCCGAAATCGGCCCGGTGGGGCTGGAAGCTGTGGGCGTTGCGCCCAAAAGCCTGACCAAACAACTGCGCGACATGTACCGCCAACTGGCGACCATGTCAGGCGACACCGATGCCAACAGTTACATCGACGCCATGTTTCCCACCGGCACCCTGAAGCTGCCGACCGATGGTCAGGGCCGCATGTGGCCGTATTTTTCCCGCCACGATAAATCCAAGTATGTCTCGGCGGTTGATGTATTAAACGGCACTTCTGACCCTAATCGTATCCGCGGCAAGATGGCCATTGTTGGAACGTCTGCGGTGGGGCTTTTGGATATTCGCTCTACCCCGGTCGATGCGATTATTCCCGGCGTGGAAGTCCACGCGCAAGTTATCGAAGCCGCGTTCAGCGGCGACTTTCTTTCGCGCCCGCCGTGGATCAACGGCGCTGAAATCCTGCTGATTGCGCTGGGCGGAATCCTGATCATCATTTTGGTGCCGATTGTTGGCGCCAAGTGGACGCTGGCGGTGTTCGTGTTGCTGGCAGGCGGGGCGGCCGGCGGGTCGTGGTATTTATTCACCGAACAGCGCGTGTTGCTGGATGTCACGTTTGCCATCGCGTCGATCTTCCTTTTGTATTCGACGCTGACGTATCTCAACTTTTCACGCGAAGAAGCACAAAAGAAACAAACCCGCGATGCGTTTTCAAAATACCTGTCGCCGGACATGGTTGAAACCGTTGCCGAAGACCCCAGCAAGCTGAAACTGGGCGGCGTCAAGCGCGACATGACGCTGCTGTTTTGCGATGTGCGCGGCTTCACCACCATTTCCGAACAGTTTGACGCCGAAGGCCTGACCGCGCTGATCAACAAACTGCTGACGCCGCTGACCAACGTCATTCTCGATCACAAAGGCACGGTCGATAAATACATGGGCGATTGCATCATGGCGTTCTGGAACGCGCCGTTGGATGATGATGAGCATATCTACCATGCCAGCGTCTCGGCACTGTTGATGATCGGTGAAATGGGACCGTTGAACGAACGCCTTGAAGCCGAAGCAATTGAAGAAGGGCGCAAGCACATTCCGCTGAAAGTGGGCCTGGGCTTAAATACCGGCGAATGCGTGGTCGGCAACATGGGGTCCGACCAGCGGTTTGATTATTCGGTGCTGGGCGATACCGTGAACCTGGCGTCACGCCTTGAAGGCCAAAGCAAGACTTACGGCATGAATATTGTATTGGGGGCGACCACCCATGAGGCGGTCAAGGACCGGCTGGCGACCATCGATCTCGACTTCATTCAGGTAAAAGGCAAGACCACAGGCGTTTATATTTACGCCCTGATGGGCGATGCCGACATCAAGGACGTGCCTGAATTTGT
Organism: Thalassospiraceae bacterium; assembly: GCA_030637205.1. GTDB lineage: Bacteria > Pseudomonadota > Alphaproteobacteria > Rhodospirillales > Magnetovibrionaceae > DAOVVL01. Next base: position 1,821 of record DAOVVL010000148.1, read on the forward strand.
GAACGCGAAGGCGAAAATTCACGACGCCATTGAAGCCTATCGCGGCCAACGCTTTGATGCGGCGCTTGAGCTGTTCAAGGAAATCCGCATGCTGGGCGATGACGAACACAAACCGTGGAAGCTGGCCGTGAACCTGGATGTGCTATGCGATCTCTACGAAGACCGCATCGCAGAATACAAAATCAACCCGCCCGCCGCCGATTGGGATGGCGTGTTTATTGCTACCACTAAATAAAAATGACGAAGTAGCAATCACCACATAACAATTTAGAGAAATTTTATAGAGCCGCCATCTGTTCCACGTCGCGCGCGATGGTGGCGGGGTCGATGGGTTTTTCGATGTAGCCCATGGCACCGGCGTCAGTCGCGCGCTTTTTCCAGTAAACATCGGTGCGCGCCGAGATCACGATCAGTTTGGTATTGTTGAGCGATACATCGGCGCGGACTTCGCGGCACAGTTCCAGCCCGTCCATTTCGGCCATCATTAAATCGGTCAGCACCACATCGGGGCGCTTGCGCCGTATGCCCGAAAGCGCGTTTGCACCTGCGGGGTAGGTGTTGATTTCGTGCCCGGCCTCGGCCAGCAGCACGCGCATGACTTCGATGATATCGGGATCGTCGTCGATAATGGTGATCTTCATGGTCGCATTCCGAACGGTTATTTGCTTTTCATAACCCACACGCCGTCCCAGTCTTTGGGGTTTTCGGCCTTCAGGTGGTCACACCTTTCTATGTAGGTATCCGACAGCGCGTCTGCGGGGTTTATCTTCAGCACTTCCTTGAACGATCTAACGGCCTTGTCCCAATCGCCGGCGCGGTAATGCTTGCGCGCTTCGGCAAAGTGGTTCACGCCATCCATCAGGTTGGGGAAGGTGGCATCGGTGTGATAGTCCAGCACTTCGTACACACGCACCGGTTTGGTCTTGCCCTTGACCACCACGTCGTCGATATCGCGAATGCGGTACGTGCCTTTAAGCTTGGCAAACGTGTTTTCGGAGATCAGCAAGTGCGCGTGATACTGCTTGCACGCACTTTCAAGGCGCGCCGCCAGGTTCACACCGTCGCCGATCATGGTGTAATCCATGCGTTTGGGCGAGCCAATGTTACCCGAAACCACGTTATCGGTGTTTAACCCGATGCCGTGGTCGATTTCCATCAAGCCCTGTTCGCGGCGTTTTACATTCCAGACTTCCAGATCGGTAATCATCTTGATGGCGGCGCGAACGGCGCGGTCTTCGTCATCGTCGTGGGCGACCGGCATACCAAATGCGGCCATGATGGCGTCGCCGATGAACTTGTCCAGCATGCCGCCTTCGTCGGTGATGCAATCGACCATGATGGTAAAGTATTCGTTGAGAAATTGTACGGTACCTTGCGCACCAAGGGTTTCGGTAATGGTGGTGAATGATCGGATGTCGGAAAACAGAACCGTCGCGACCGCACTGCGCCCGCCCAGGAAGTCTTGACTTTCGCTGCCCGACATCAACTGGTCGGCAAGGCCGGGGTCCATGTAGCGGCTCATGGTGGACTTCATGCGTTTTTCAGATGAGATGTCTTCGATCATCACCATCGAGCCGAGCTTTTTTTCTTCGCTACTGACCAGCGGCAACACCGTTACATTGGCCGAAACTTTCTCGTCACCGAATTCAAGTTCGGCGTCCATGAACACGTCGCTGACTTGCGTTTCGTCAACCTTGGTAATGTTATCCATCACCCACGCATTGGTTCCGTCGAAGAAATCAGATGCCAGCTTGCCGACGACATCTTCTTCGTTTTCGATTTTCATAATGCGGTAACCGGCGGCGTTACAGGTGACGATCTTGCCGTCTTCGTCTGTTGTGACCACGGCGTTGGACATACTTTCCAACATGCTTTCCGAATAGTTCTTCATGTTCTGCACATCGTTGAACAGCTTGGCGTTTTCCAATCCGATGGCGATCTGGGCGGTAAACGCTTTCAGGCGCTGTTCGTCTTCATCGGTAAACGGGCCGCCGCGCTTGTTCAGCACCTGGGTTACGCCAATGACCTTGCTTTGTTTGTTGATGACCGGGGTACACAACATGGACCGGGTGAAAAACCCGGTTTGTTTATCGAACGCCGGATTAAAGCGCAGATCGGCATAACAATGGGGAATGTTGATGCTTTCGCCGGTGGTAAATACGGTGCCGGCAATGCCTAAGTGGTTGGGCAGGCGAATTTCGATGGTATCCAAACCTGCACCAACCATGGAAAACAGTTCGCTTGTTTTTTCATCGTTGAGGAACAGGGTCGAGCGTTCGGCGTTCAACAGGCGGGTGGCTTCGCCCATGACCTTGTTCAGCAACTTGGAAAGGTCGATTTCCGACGTCACATCGGAAACGATGTCGAGGAATTCCATTTCCTCGGCGCTTTTCTTTTCCATGTATTCAAGGTGCTGGGTATTTTGCAATGCCACGGCGGCTTGTGTGGTCATGGCTTCCAGTAACACAAGGTCTGCTTCGCTGAACGCGACGGGTTTGTCGCCTTTAATTTTATTGAGCACCTGCGCCACACCGATGGTGTGGCCCGATACGGTCTTGATCGGCACGCACAGGATCGACTTGGTCTTATAGCCGGTCTGCTCATCAATGGATCGATTGAAGCGGTCATCCTTGTAGGCGTCTTTGATGGCAACGCTGGCGCCGGATTGGAAAACATGACCCGCGACGCCGCTGTCGTTGAGGATGCGGATTTCGCGGCGCTGTTCGCCCTGGGCGGTGCGTGAAAACAGTTCTTCCGATTGGGGATCGTTCAAAAACAGGGTAGAGCGGTCGGCTTGCAGCTCGACACTCATCATCTCGGTCATCATCTCAAGGGCAGAGTCCAGATCTTCTGCCGTGGATATGCGCCGGCCAATATCGATCAGCAGATCGGAAATACCGTATTCGTTGTTGACCTCGGACGCGCGGCGGCTGAGATAGGGGCGACGTTCTTCCTGGTCGGCGCGTTTTTGCTTGGCGGTCTTGCGCTTAGGCTTGCCCTTGGTTGATTTTGAACCCCCGTCGGCCATTTATTTCTTCCCCGTTTTCTTGCTTGCAGTTTTTGTCTTTGTTTTGGCCTTTGTTTTGGCCTTCGCTTTGGGCTTTGCAGCTTCCAGCTCGTCGCGCATGGTCGAAACGGTGTTGTGCAGCTGGCGAACCTCGTCGCGCGCGTTTTTGCTGCTCTGTTCCAGCTTGTCTTCGTAATCGAACTTAACGGCTTCCAGTTCTTCGCGCATGGTCTGGATGGTTTTATGCAGCTGGGTGGCTTCGCCTTTGCCGTCTTTCAGGGTGCTTTGAACTTCTTCATCCTTATCGAAGCGCATCTTTTCCAACTGGTCGCGAAGCGCCGCGGCGGCCTCGCGCAGCTGAGTGATTTCCTGATTGGCTTCGACCACGGCCTGCTGGACGGCTTCGTTGCGCTCAAAGCGCATCTGTTCCATTTCATCGCGCAGCGCCGAAATGGTGTTGCGCAGATGGCGGATTTCCGTCTGCGCTTCCAGAAGCTCGTCTTTTTGTTCGCGAAGCGCGCTCATGCTCGCCGTTTCCCTGTAAATCCCTCTAAGCATTGATTAAAGCGATTTATCGCCGAGACCGCAAGTGGGGCCTCAGCGGGCAGGCCGCAAGCGGGGCTTCGAGCCATAAATTGCTCGAAACTCTCCCGCTATGCGTGACTTAGCTGTCGGCAGCGCCGCTCTTGAAATGGAACTGGGCACCGTCTTTCACGCCTGAAGGCCAGCGCGCGGTGGTGGTCTTGAGCTTGGTGTAAAAGCGCACACCTTCCATGCCGTGGATGTGGTGATCGCCAAACAGTGAATTCTTCCAGCCACCAAAGCTGTGATACGCCACCGGAACCGGGATCGGCACGTTGACGCCGACCATGCCCGCCTGAACGCGGTTCACAAAATCACGCGCGGCGTCACCGTCGCGGGTGAAGATGGCGGTACCGTTGCCGTATTCGTGCTCGTTCACCAGACGCAACGCTTCTTCGTAATTTTTAGCGCGCACCACGGCCAACACGGGGCCGAAGATTTCTTCC
>DAOVVL010000276.1 GCA_030637205.1 Thalassospiraceae bacterium
CCGTTGCCCAAGGGGCGCACCCGGCTTAACTGCACCGCACCGGCAAACGGCGGGCGCTGGCACTGGCTGGGGCGGCTGTTTTACGTCAAGGAATAAACCCTGCACCAATATGATCCGCCCAAACAAAAAGCCCGCAATTGCCTGCGGGCTTTTCGATTTGTTAAAGCTCAGACAAGGCGCAGTCAGATCACCTGATCGCTTTCCTTGAGCCGTGCGTTATCCAGCGAACGAAGGCTGTTGCTTTCGATGATGCTTTGCAGTTCGGACACATAGGACGCGCCGCGTTCTGAATAACGGTAAAGCTTGGCCGCCAGAATGTAACCATCAATAGGTCCACCCTTGGCGCGCATGTCGGCGCGCTGCTTGCGGAATTCTTTGTAGGCGCGATGACGGTTCAGGTTGGTCACATATGCGCTGACCGACGCACTAAGCGATGTGAACGCGCGCACACGGTGTGTCTGGCCAACTTCGCGCCCATTGGGCACGATGCCGGGGGCATCCGAAAAAGTCCACTGGCCAAACATGGCGTTGCCTTCGCGAACAAACCGCGAAGTGCCCCACGCGCTTTCGGTGGCTGCCTGTGCAATGGCCAGCGACGGCGGCACAATGTCGTGACGCGCCAGCAGCGCGTCGATATCGCCGCGCCGGGTTTTATAACGCTCAGCCATCACAGCCAGCCAAAGCTGGTCGGTGGCTTTCAGGTTAGATCCAAGTTTTTTGGCTGTCTTCAATTGCCAAAGGCGCTGACGGTCATTGGTGATCTGTTCGTTCACCTGCAAGACCAGCGGAAGCACCGCCTTGAAGAAAATTTCTTTCTTGCGATCAACCGTGCGGATCGTGGACAGGTTCTGCGGCAGGCTGGCCAGCAGTACGCGCGGCACTTCGCTGTTGCCGCTGAGCACCGCATCGAGATCGTAATCAAGGCTGTCGACCACCACCACGTCGAACTTCAGCGCCGGCGTGGGTATTTCAACCGGGCGGGCTTCGGGGCGGACATGCAGGGTTTGGCCAAGCGTCGTGACCTTGGCATTGAACACAGCATTTGGCACACCTGCACCACCTGCCGGCGGTTCAAGCCAGGCAAATCCGACCAGCGTGCTGATCATCATGGCCGCGAGGGCCAGTGTGCTCCAGTGGAAAGTTTTCATCGTTCTTTGCGTTCCGGTCTTGGTTAAAAACTCAAAATGGTGAAGCTGGTTTAAGCTGCTCCCCCTTTGAATTGTCGCCGCCATTTCTATTAGTTCTAGTTCAAACGGTGTGGCGGTTCTGTTGGTTAAAGGTCTTTCCTTAATGTTCGTTTAAAAAGACTCCCAGGCCGGTTCGCACTTGGCTGAAATGCGCCTGATGGTTAACAGCTTCGGGCCGTTAATATGAAATTTTAGTAAAATTTGCCACCCCCAAAAACCAGATAATTGGAAGGGTTTGAAAGTATTGGAAAAGTTTTTCACGAAATCGTGATAATTGACCAAACGCAGCTTTTCTGACCGCCGCAAAGGAGCGATTCGCGCATAAGGCTGTATTCAGGATTTTGCTGGCTTTTGGCGCCTATTCGACCGCGCGAACTTCCTGCACGTCAGGAATATAATGGCGCAGCATGTTTTCGATGCCGTTTTTCAACGTCATTGTCGAACTGGGGCAACCGGCGCACGCACCTTGCATCCGCAGGTACACAATGCCGTCATCGAACGAGTGGAACACGATGTCGCCGCCGTCCTGAGCAACGGCGGGGCGGACCCGGGTTTCCAAAAGATCCTTGATCTGTTTGACCACGTCGGTGTCTTCGGCGCCGTCATCAGTGGCGGCCTCGCCAGCCATCACCGCATCGCCTTGGGTGAAGTGATCCATGATCGAGGCCAGCACGCGCGGGCGAAGGGCTTCCCATTCGCTATCGTCTTTGGTGACCGTGATGAAGTCCGCGCCTAAAAACACACCTTCAACGCCGTCGATGCCAAACAGGCGCACCGCCAGCGGGGATACTTCGGCCTCAACTGCGGTGGTAAAGTTGGCGGTTCCCGAACCCATCACATCACAGCCCGGAAGAAATTTCAGGGTGGCGGGGTTGGGGGTGGCTTCGCTTTGGATAAACATCTGTTTTCTCTCTTCTGGTTTGGATTTACCCCAAGATGGGCTTAAAGGGGTCCATTTTCAACCCGGTGGCTAGTATGGGTTTAGGCTTAAATAGCCTCAGGACCTCAAAAAGCCAATAACTTCATGGACTTCTTCTAAATTCGGCTGGGCCAGATCATAGGCCCGCAAAGCACCATCTTTCAGCACCCCGTCCACATATCCGGGGTCCGCCATCAGGCGGCGCATTTCATCCTGGATCGGGCCAAGCTTGGATACCGCCAGATCGGCGAGCTGCTGTTTGAACACCGCGAAGCCTTCGCCCGCCACTTTCGCCAGCACGTCGTCGGCTGTGATCCCTTCAAGGGCTGCATAAATGCCCACCAGGTTGAGCGCCTCGGCGCGGCCTTCAAGTTCCTTGGCCGTTTCAGGCAGCGGTTCGGCGTCGGTGCGGGCTTTTCGAATTTTTTTAACAATCGTGTCGGCATCGTCGGTCATGTTGATGCGCGAAAGTTCCGACGGATCAGACTTTGACATCTTCTTGGTGCCGTCTTTCAAGCTCATCACCCGGGTCGCTTCGCCGAAGATCAGCGGTTCGGGCAGCGGGAACACGTCTTTGGAAAAATCATTGTTGAACTTGGCCGCGATATCGCGCGCCAGTTCCAGATGCTGTTTCTGGTCTTCGCCCACCGGAACGTGGGTGGCTTTATATAAAAGAATATCCGCCGCCATCAGGTTGGGATACGCATACAGCCCAACGCTTGCATTTTCCTTGTGCTTGCCGGCCTTTTCCTTGAACTGGGTCATGCGGTTGAGCCACCCCAGACGCGCCACACAGTTAAAAATCCACGCCAGTTCGGCGTGGCACGACACCTGCGACTGATTGAAAACAATATGTTTTTCAGGATCAATGCCAGAAGCCAGAAGGCCTGCGGTGACTTCGCGGGTATGGGCGGTTAGCTCACCCGGCTCCTGCCACACCGTGATGGCATGCAAATCGACCACGCAAAAAATACATTCAAAGTCGTCTTGCAGGTGGACCCAGTTGCGGATCGCGCCCAGATAGTTGCCAAGGTGAAGGTTGCCGGTGGGCTGTACGCCCGAAAAAATGCGCTTCATGGTTTACACTCTCTACGTTGATCGACGTTTGGACCCGTCGATGCGTGAACTCGCGGTTATCGCCTTAAAAGCCCCGCCCCGTCAAGATGCCCCGTCAAGGCGCACGGCCCAGCTGGCGCTTTAGCTCAGCCCACGACCCGGCGCCCAGGATCAACGCCAAGGCCCCGTAAACGGCGGCCCCGCCCAACACCAGCGCCACCAAGGCGCCAACTTGTTGGCCTAGCGATCCACCGAACTGATCGGCCAGAAGCGCCACGATGGCCAACAGCGCCGCC
>DAOVVL010000312.1 GCA_030637205.1 Thalassospiraceae bacterium
GGCGCGTTCTAATTTAGCCCCATCAAAATCAATGCGCGCCGCATATAAATGCCACGCCGGGTTTTGGGAACTCACGCGTTTGGGCGGTAATACAATCGGTGCCAAAGATGCCAGCGCAGCGTCGTACATTTCAGCCAGCGCGCGCCGCCGTGCCACCACGGCGTCCAGTTTTTTCATCTGGCTGTTACCCAGCGCCGCGTGAATGTCGCTGGCGCGGTAGTTGTATCCAACCGCTGGCATTTCATAGTGCCACGGGTTGGCATCGCCATTTCCATCAAATGCCAGATCAGTTTCGCTGAATTTTTGTGCATCAGAAACCATACCGTGATTGCGAAAGCGCCTTAGCTTTTCAGCCAACGCGGCATCATTGGTGGTAACCGCCCCGCCTTCGCCCATGGCCACGGTTTTGACCGGGTGAAACGAAAAGCAGGTCATATCTGCGTAGGTGCAATCACCTGCTTTATCCTTGGCAATGGTTGTGCCCAAGGCATGGCACGCATCTTCAACCACAGAAATGTTTTTGGGCGCAGCCAGTTCAGAAATGGATTTCATATCGGCGCATTGGCCGGCCAGATGCACCGGGAACACGGCCTTGATCTTGTCTGCGTGTTCGCCTTCAAGGACGGCGGCTAAATCTTCTGCACGCATCAAGCCGGTATCAGGGTCAACATCGGTGAACACCACATCCGCGCCAACAAAGCGCGCGGCGTTGGCAGTTGCCAAAAAGGTGAGCGAAGGCACCGCCACCGCGTCGCCCTCACCAAGGCCCAAAGCCATTGCCGCCAGATGCAGCGCCGCCGTGCCGCTTGAGCATGCGACTGCGTCATCAGCACCAACGGCATTGCATAGTGTTTTTTCAAATTCCGGTATTGCCGGGCCGGTGGTCAGGTAATCGCCTTTGAGTACCCGAACGACGGCATCCACATCGTCGTCATCAATGGATTGGCGGCCATAGGGAAGGAAGTTCCCTTTTGTCATTAGAAACCACTTTCTGCGAGCATCTGTTTCAAACGCTCGCCATCCACCCAGTCTTCGTTGACGTCGCTGGTATAGCGAAACCCTTCGGCAACCGGTTTGGCTTTTTCAAATACGGTGCGGTCACGGGGCCATGATGCAAACTGGGGCTCGATCACGTAGCGATCGCCCATGTCCACGGTTGAGCGCGCATCGTCTTCGGTAATCATGGCTTCATGAAGTTTTTCGCCGGGGCGAATGCCTATTTCTTCCTGTTTGATCCCCGGCGCCATACATTCAGCCAGATCGACAACCTTCATGCTGGGAATTTTAGGCACGAAAATCTCGCCGCCCTGCATCAGATCAAACGAGGTCAGCACAAAATCGACGCCCTGATCCAGCGTGATCCAGAAGCGTGTCATTCGATTGTCGGTAATGGGCAGGCTTTTCGCGCCCTTCTTGATCATGTTGTCAAAAAACGGGACCACGCTGCCGCGCGACCCCACCACGTTGCCATAACGCACCACCGAAAAACGGGGTCCGCCGGCACCGCTCAGGTTGTTGCCGGCAATGAATATCTTGTCCGAAGCCAGCTTGCTGGCCCCGTACAGGTTGATGGGGCTGGCGGCCTTGTCGGTTGATAGCGCGATGATCTGCTTAACCCCGGTGCGGATGCACGATTGCACCACGTTATCGGCACCGTTGACGTTGGTGTTGATACATTCCATCGGGTTGTATTCGGCAGTCGGCACCTGTTTGATGGCGGCGGCATGAACCACGTAGTCCACATCGCGCATGGCCATTTCAAGACGCAGGCGGTCGCGCACATCACCAATGAAATAACGCATGCAGGGGGCGTTGTAGGTCTGCTGCATGACGAACTGTTTGTATTCATCACGCGAATAAACGATGAGGCGCCGGGGTTTGTATTTTTCCAGAACGCGCTGGATAAACCGCTTGCCGAATGATCCGGTGCCGCCCGTTACAAGGATTGATGAATTGTCAAACATGCTAGATCACCTATCAATTAATCGCCTACGGGCCGCGAATCACCCGCCCCGCCCAAGGTCGCGCCATCATACCCTTGGCCCAAGGGTGATACTATTATTTTCATGCCCGGGATTGATGCCCAGCCCGGTTGGGGCCATCATCGGCAAAGTGAACAATAGCGAATCGCGGGGCTCCTTTGATACGATTGGTCTTTCAATGCAGATTGGATTCGTCGCGCCTTCCGGGCAAGGCGCTGCTTGAGCTGGCCGGCATGGAAAGCTTCGTGCTGGCGGCAAGGCGCGTCGGGCGTGAAGGTGCCGACGTGGTGATCGCCACCAGCGATGAGCCGCTGGATGAAGCAATCGTGAACGCGGCGGCCACAGCCGGTATCAAAACCTTTCGCGGTTCAAAAAACGATGTGCTGGCCCGCTTTGCCGGCGCCACCGCAGATATGAATGATGATGACATTGTGGTGCGCCTCACCGCCGACAACCCCTTTCCCGATCCCGAATTTATTGACCGGGTTTCAGCGCGACTGGATGATCCCGAAGTCGAATACGTGCGCACGCTATCGCCCGATGACGGCCTTCCATATGGATTGAGTGTCGAGGCATTTCGCGTATCGACCCTGCGCAAGGCTGCCACCCAAGCCACCACTGAGCATGACCGTGAACACGTCACCGCATGGATGATGGAGAACTGCAACTGGGTCTTGTTTGACGATTTGAAAGATGAGGTGAACGCCGCCGGGCTTAGATGCACGTTGGACACCTTTGCTGATTACCAAAATCTTCGAAAGCTGTTTACAGGTATCGACAACCCGGTTGAAATTTCCTGGCGCGAATTGGTGGCCCGCCTTGAGAATTTCACCAAAACCCCGAAAAACGTGATCAGCGAAGGCATACCTGAGCGCGCCACGACGTGCGCCATGGTGCTGGGCACGGCGCAACTGTGTCTGGATTACGGCACCGTGAACACACGAAAGATGCCGTCAGCGGCGGCGGCGACAGAGATCGTTAACAACGCCCAAAAAAAAGAAAAGGCCGCGTTTGGTAGCGCACGGAC
>DAOVVL010000022.1 GCA_030637205.1 Thalassospiraceae bacterium
ACGCTCAAGCTTTGTCGATGGCGCGAAGGCGCGTGGCGTTCCCGAAGCCAAAGCCGGGGAAATCTTCGATCAGGTGAACAAGTTCGCCGGCTACGGCTTTAACAAATCGCACGCGGCGGCTTATGCGATGGTGGCGTACCAGACCGGATACATGAAGGCCAATTTCCCGGTTGAATTCATGGCCGCCTCCATGACGCTGGATATGGGCAATACCGATAAGCTCAATGCCTACCGCCAAGAGCTTGATCGTTTGGGCATTGATTTATTGCCGCCCGACATCAACGCATCGGACGTGACCTTCAAGGTGGAACGCGACGCGGACGGCAAGGCCGTATCCATCCGTTATGCCTTGGCCGCGATTAAAAACGTGGGCGAGGGCGCCATGGAAGGGCTGATCGCCGAGCGATCTGAAAACGGACCGTTCAAGGACATCACCGATTTTGCCAACCGCGTCGATGCCCATCAGGTCAACAAGCGCCAGATGGACAACCTGGTGCGTTCCGGCGCGTTTGATTGTCTGGTGGCGAACCGTCGCCAGATGTTCAGCGGCCTTGAAATGGTGCTGGGCACGGCGCAGGCCGCCCAGTCGGAACGCGAAAGCGGCCAAACCAGCCTGTTTGGCGGCGATGATGCCTCCGCGCCGGCGATCCGTATGCCCGATATTGCCGACTGGTCGCTGATGGACAAACTGAAGGAAGAATTTGATGCCCTGGGTTTTTATCTGTCGGCGCACCCGCTGGACAGTTACGCAAAAAGCCTCAAGCGGCTCGATGCCCAGCGTTATAGCGATATTCTAGCCCTTGGCCGCTCCGGCGCGGTCAGCATTGCCGGCACCGTGATTTCCAAAAAAGAACGCATCTCGGCCAAGGGCAATAGATATGCCTTCGTTCAGTTTTCCGACACCACCGGCGCGTTTGAAGCCATCGTCTTTTCCGAACAACTGGCTCAGGCTGGCGACATGTTGGAACCGGGCCAGTCGCTGTTTATGCGCGCGGGCGCCACGTTTGAAGGCGAAACCCTGAAACTGGCGGCGCAGTCGCTCAAACCGCTCGACGAGGTCGCCTCACAGACCGCCGCCGGGCTGATGCTCACGCTGGACAATGACAAGCCGCTCGATGCGCTGAAAGCGGCCCTTGATGCGTGTAGCCAAGGAAAGGGCAAGATCAGCGTGTTGGTGCGCACGCCGCCGACCCGCGATGTGGCGGGTCAGGAAATCAAGGTTGGCCTGCAACGCGAGGTGCGCGTCACGCCGGAACTGCTGCAAGCCGTGCGCCGCATTCCCGGCATCGCAGAAGTGCAGGAAATATAAGGCTTTTTCGGCGCTTTATTGACGGCGTTTGAAGTGTCCTGATTATCAGCAACAATCCCCCGCTTTTCCCTTGCAAACCGCCGTTCCAAGGGGTATCACACCGCACGCTTCTCATACGGAGGAGCGAATTCACACGTGGGCTTTGTGGCCCCGGCGCAAATTCGCCGAAGGCCGCTCCGGTGTTTCTTCAAAAAGAAACGACGGCCCACGGACGTTTAACCGGAAAAAAGGATACCAGGAAGATGGCTCTTCCCTCATTTACCATGCGTCAGCTCTTAGAAGCCGGCGTCCACTTCGGACATAGCACGCGTCGTTGGAACCCGAAAATGGCACCGTTTCTCTTCGGTGACCGTAACGGCATTCATATCATTGATCTTGGACAGACCGTCCCGATGCTGAGCCGCGCCATGCAGGCGGTTCGCGACGTGGTTGCGGGCGGTGGCCGGGTGCTGTTTGTCGGCACCAAGCGCCAGGCCTCATCCAAGGTTGCAGACGCTGCGCGCGCCTGTGGCCAGCATTTTGTCAATCACCGTTGGTTGGGCGGCATGCTGACCAACTGGCAGACCATTTCCGGCTCCATCAAGCGCCTGCGCGAACTGGAAGCCATCTTTGACAGCGTTGAGAAGACCGAAGGCCTGACCAAGGAAGAACTGCTTCAGCTGACCCGTGAACGCAACAAGCTTGAACTGGCACTGGGCGGCATCAAGGATATGGGCGGTTTGCCTGATATTCTGGTCATCATCGATACCAACAAGGAAGACACCGCCGTTGCCGAAGCCGTCAAGCTGGGCATTCCGGTTGTGGGCGTGCTGGATTCCAATTCGGACCCTGCGGGCGTTGATTACCCGATTCCCGGCAACGACGACGCACTGCGCGCCATCGGCACCTATCTTGACCTGATGGCAGGCTCGGTGCTGGACGGCATTCAGGCTGAAGTCACCAGCCGTGGCGGCGACGCCGGTGCGGCAGCAAAACCCACCACAGAAGCCATTCCTGCTGATAAAAAGGGCGCCAAAGCCCCGGCAAAGGAAGCAGCAAAGGCCCCGGCAAAGGAAGCCGCAAAAGACAAAGCCAAGCCAGAAGCTAAAGCCGAGCCAGAAGCTAAAGCAGAAGCTCCGGCACCCGCTGGCGAAGCTGCGGCACCCGCTGAAGCCGCCAAGGAAGGCGCGGGCGCTTAAATCAGCACCCGACGTTTCTTGGATCATTTAATCTCGCATTTTCAATGCGTTATAATGAAATCTTATGGATAAGGTTTAAGTAAAATGGCAGAAATTACCGCAGCAATGGTCAAGGAACTGCGCCAAACATCGGGCGCAGGCATGATGGATTGCAAAAAGGCCCTTTCTGAAAACGATGGCAACATCGAAGCGGCACAGGATTGGCTGCGCACCAAGGGTTTGGCAAGTGCTGCCAAGAAATCGGGTCGTATTGCCTCTGAAGGTCTGGTCGGCGTGGCGATTGAAGGCAACGTTGGGGCCGTGGTTGAAGTCAACTCGGAAACCGACTTCGTTGCGCGCAATGAAACGTTTCAGGACTTTGTTAAAACCGTTGCCCAGCTTGGTCTTTCCAGCGGTGGCGATCTGGAAAAGCTTCAGGGCATGGATTATCCCGACACCGGGCGCACCGTTGCTGAAGAACTGACGCACATGATCTCGACCATCGGTGAAAACATGAACATTCGCCGCGTCGCCGTTGAAACGGTTGAACAGGGCGCGATTGCCAGTTATATGCACGGCGCGATTAAGCCGGGCATTGGCAAAATCGGCGTTCTGGTTTCTGTTTCAGGTGCCGACAGCGGTGCTGCGGACGCCATTGGCAAGCAAGTGGCCATGCATGTGGCCGCGACCAATCCGCAGGCACTGGGTCAGGACGATCTGGACCCCGAACTGGTTGAACGCGAACGCGCCTTCTTGACCGAACAGGCCCGCGAAAGCGGCAAACCCGAAGAAATCATCGCCAAGATGATTGATGGGCGCATTCGCAAGTATTATCAGGAAGTCTGCCTGCTTGAGCAGACCTTTGTCATTGATGGCGAAAGCAAGGTCGGCAAGGCCGTGGAGGCCGCCGGTGACGGCCTGAGCATTGCCGCCTTCAGCCGCTTTGGTCTTGGCGAGGGGATTGAGAAAAAAGAAGAAGATTTTGCCGCCGAAGTGGCGGCGGCAGTCGGCGGATAAGCCGGTTTGATCAGCGGGGCAGGCCACAACGGCTTGTCCCGCTTTTTTTTGGCCAGCCTTTAAGTCATCTGGCGCTGTTTTGCCAGAAGGTTGGATAGGCTATGATGGCGTGCGATTCTGAAGCTGGGAAGGGCGTATAGGCAATCATGGCAACATCACCCAAATATCAACGCGTATTGCTGAAACTGTCCGGCGAAGCCCTGATGGGCGACAAGGCCTTTGGCCTCGATCCGGCCACGGTTGAGCGCATCGCGGGTGAGGTCAAGGCGGTCTATGACGCGGGCGTGCAAATCGCCCTGGTCATCGGGGCCGGTAACATCTTTCGCGGCGTTTCCGCCGCCGCATCCAACATTGAGCGGACTTCAGCCGATTACATGGGCATGCTGGCCACCGTGATGAACGCGCTGGCGATGCAAAGCGCGCTGGAAGCCATCGGCATTGATACCCGTGTGCAATCCGCGATCCCGATGAATACGGTATGCGAACCGTTCATCCGGCGCCGGGCGTTGCGCCACATGGAACAGGGCCGCGTGGTGATCTTTGCCGGCGGTACCGGCAACCCGTTTTTCACCACCGATACGGCGGCGGCCCTTCGGGCCTCGGAAATGGACTGCGATGCGCTGCTCAAGGGCACCCAGGTGGATGGCGTCTATAGCGCCGATCCGAAGACCAATCCCGATGCGGAACGCTATAAAACCCTTGCATATCAAGATGTTCTGGCACGCGACTTGCGTGTGATGGATACCGCCGCCATTGCGCTGGCGCGTGACAACCAACTGCCAATACTGGTATTTTCGGTCCACACCCCCGGTGCTTTCGCCGATGTGGTAAACGGAAAGGGCGTTTTCACCATCGTTGAGTGATTGCGCCGATCAATTAGAATTTGAAGGGAAGCACAAGTGGCTGATGCGGATATCAAAGGGCTGAAAGCTGACATCAAACGGCGCATGGATGGCGCGTTGGACGTCTTACACAAGGAATTTGGCGGGCTTCGCACCGGGCGGGCATCGATCAACCTGCTTGATCCGGTTAACGTCAACGCATATGGCTCTGAGATGCCGATGAACCAGGTGGGAACCGTCAGCGTTCCGGAATCGCGCATGTTGTCGATACAGGTGTGGGACAAGGGGCTGGTGAAATCGGTTGAAAAAGCCATCATCGATTCCGGTCTGGGCTTAAATCCGGCAGTTGATGGCCAGATGATCCGTATTCCGATCCCGCCGTTGAACGAGGAACGCCGGCTCGAGCTGACCAAGATCGCGGGCAAGTACACCGAAGAAGCCCGCGTCGCGGTGCGCAACGTGCGCCGCCACGGCATGGACGAGCTGAAAAAAATGGAAAAAAATCACCAGATTTCTGAAGATGCGCACCACCAGTACGCCGACGAGGTCCAGAAACTGACCGACGACTGTATCGGCAAGATTGATGAGACACTGGCGAATAAAGAAAAAGACATCATGCAGGTCTAAAAAAGCCACAAAGCAAGACTAAAGGTCGCTTTAACGATGCACACCGAACCCGACATTCAGGGAAAAAATGGCGCTCAGCCGCCGGTCCACGTTGCCATCATCATGGACGGCAATGGCCGCTGGGCGGCCAAACGCAACCTGCCGCGCACCGTCGGCCACCAACGCGGCGCCGAAGCTGCGCGCAAAACCGTGCGTGCCGCGGCCAAGGCCGGGGTTTCCTACCTGACCCTGTTTGGCTTTTCATCTGAAAACTGGAACCGCCCCGAAGGCGAGGTCAGCGACCTGATGGGCTTGCTGCGCTATTATCTGGAACGCGAAGTGGCGGCACTGGACAAAGAAGGGGTGCGCTTTCGCATTATCGGCAACCGCTCGCGCTTGCCCAACGACATTCAGGCCCTGATCGAAGGCGCCGAAGCGCGCACCAAGGCCAACACGCGCATCACGCTGGTGATTGCGCTGTCGTACGGCGGGCGCGCCGAAATCACCGATGCCGCGCGTGCTTTGGCTGAAAAAGTGCAATCAGGCCAAATCGATGCTCAGGCGATAGATGAAGAAATATTTGCCAACCATCTGGAAACAAACGATATCCCGGACCCTGATTTGCTGATCCGCACGTCGGGGGAAAAGCGCATTTCGAACTTCCTGTTGTGGCAAATCGCGTATGCGGAACTGGTCTTTACAGATACCCTGTGGCCGGATTTTTCCGAAACCGAGTTCGAAACGGCGCTGAGCGAATACGCCAAGCGTGAGCGCAGATATGGCGCGATCCGTGGCTGACGAACCTAAAAGCACCCTTGTTCCCCGTGTTGTTTCGGCCCTTGTGCTGGCGCCGCCTGTGTTGTGGGCGGTGTGGAGCGGTGGGGTCGCTTTTCAGATATTGATTTCGCTGGCCGCACTGATTGCGGTGTTTGAATGGATGCGCATGGCCGGCCGGGCCAAATTGTGGGTGATTGCGGGCGGATTATACATTGCACTGGCGATCTATGCCTTGTGGTGGCTGCGTTTGGATCCCCAGTGGGGCCGGGTGAACCTGATCTGGTTGATGGCGGTGGTGTGGGCCACCGATATCGGCGGTTATGTGTTCGGGCGCGCGCTGGGGGGGGCCAAACTGGCCCCGTCGATCAGCCCCAACAAGACCTGGTCGGGTTTTATCGGCGGCATGGCATTGGCGGTGAGCGCAAGTTTTGCGGTGCTGGTCATCTTCGAGCTGGACGCCGGCTGGGGCGTGGCGCTGCTGGCGGGCGTGATCTCTGCCATTTCCCAAGGCGGCGACTTGTTGGAATCTGCCATGAAACGGCGTTTTCAGGTCAAGGATTCCGGGAACTTGATCCCCGGTCACGGCGGCATGCTGGACCGCGTCGATGGCCTGATGGCCGCCAGTACAGCATTGGCCTTGATAAACATGGGCATGGGGAGCAACTTTATTCTATGGCTGGCCTGAAATCATCTGTGAACCCGTCTTCGGTGCCCATGAAGGGCATCCGTCCCCGTTCCGTCACGGTTCTGGGGGCGACCGGATCGGTCGGGTGCAATACGGTGGATTTGCTGGCGCGCAACCCCGAACAGTTTGAGCTTGAGGCCCTGAGCGCAGGCAAAAACTGGAAATTGCTCGCCGAACAGGCTCTGAAGCTGGGCGCCAAGGTCGCCGTGATTGGCGACGAAGCGGCGCTTCCTGATCTGAAATCAGCCCTTGCGGGCAGTTCGGTTGAGGCCGCAGCGGGCGAGAGCGCCCTGATTGAGGCCGCGGCCCGGCCCAGCGATGTGGTGGTGGCAGCGATCGTCGGGGCGGCGGGGCTGAAACCCACCCTCGAAGCGGTCAGGCGCGGTGCCACGGTGGCGCTGGCCAACAAGGAATGTCTGGTTTCGGCGGGCGAGGTCGTGCAGGGCGAAGTGGCCAAAAGCGGCGCCACGCTGTTGCCCGTGGATTCAGAACACAGCGCCATTTTTCAGGTATTTGATTTCGAAAACCCCGAAACCGTGGCCGGTATCACGCTGACCGCGTCAGGCGGCCCGTTTTTGAACCGCAGCCTTGAAGAGATGGCCGATGTGACCCCCGAGCAGGCCGTCGCGCACCCCAACTGGGATATGGGCGCCAAAATTTCGGTCGATAGTGCGACCATGATGAACAAGGGGCTGGAACTGATTGAGGCCTTTCACCTGTTTCCCGTGGACGTTGATGCCATTGAGGTGCTGGTGCATCCGCAATCGGTGGTCCACAGCCTGGTTTCCTACGTCGATGGCTCGGTTTTGGCACAGCTGGGCACACCCGATATGCGAACCCCCATTGCCGTGGCACTTGCGTGGCCTTCGCGCATGAAAACCCCGGCCGAGCGCCTGAGCCTTTCCGATATTGGCAGGCTTGATTTCCAGGCCCCGGATGAAACCCGTTTTCCGGCCCTGAGACTGGCGCGTGAAGCCTTGCAAGCCGGAGGTTCAGCGCCCACAATTCTCAATGCGGCCAACGAAGTTGCGGTGGCGGCATTTTTAGGTGGTGCGATCGGCTTTTTACAGATTGCACAGACCGTCGAAAAAGTGTTGGATTGCCTGCCGTCGGGCCCGATGGGTGGGCTGGATGATGTGATGGCGGTTGATAAGCAAGCGCGCGTCCAGGCGCAATCCTTTGTGGGTCGCCTGGATAGTTAAATAATAAGATTAAAAACAAACTCTAGATCGTTGATTTCATGGACTTTATAATCTTCATATGGGAATTTGTCGTTCCCTTCCTCGTGGTGCTTTCGGTGCTGATTTTTGTACACGAAATGGGCCATTTTCTGGTCGCGCGCTGGGCGGGGGTCAAAGTCGAGGTGTTTTCCATCGGTTTCGGCTCCGAGCTGCGCGGATATACGGACCGTTACGGCACCCGCTGGCGGCTCGCCGCGGTTCCGTTGGGCGGCTACGTCAAGATGTTTGGCGAAGGCGATCTGGTCAGCGGTGTCGACGATACCGAAGAACGCCCCATGACCGACGAAGAAAAGAAGGTCTCGTTCCATCACAAGCCCCTGTTCAAGCGCACCGCCATTGTGGCCGCCGGGCCGTTAGCCAATTTCGCGTTTTCCGTCATCATTCTGGGCCTGCTCAGCGGGACCGTGGGCCTGCCCAAACTGCAAAACCTGGTGGGAACAGTGGTTGAAAACAGTGCCGCCGAAGCCGCCGGGCTTAAAGCTGGGGACCGGATCGTATCCATTGATGGCCGTGCGGTGCGCTGGTTTGACGATCTGGTCAGCATTGTTTCGCTCAGTGCCGGCAAACCGCTGGAACTTGAGATCGAACGCGCTGATACGGTGCTGTTTGTTATCGCCACGCCACGTTCCATTACCAACAAGCAATACAACGAGCGTGTTTTGCAGGGCAAAGACGGATTTGATGATCTGGACGACGATGAAGATGATGAAGACGATGATGAGCGCCTTTCAGACGATGACGATGAAGAGGAAGATCACGACGAAGCGCAAGAGCATTCACGCGGCCTGTTGGGGGTTACACCCGATTACGAAAACATCATCGTGCTTCATCAAGGGCCGCTGGATGCCGTTTTGAACGGGTTCACCCAGACCTACGCCATGACGGCCCAGACCTTGAATCTGGTGGGCGAGATATTTGAAGGCGACCGCAGCGCCAAGGAACTGGGCGGGGTGCTCGCCATTGCCGAGACCTCGGGGCGCATGGCACAGGTCGGTCTTGCGGGCTTTTTGACCTTTATGGCGCTTCTCAGTGTGAATTTGGGCCTGATTAATTTGTTTCCAATTCCGGTGCTAGATGGCGGACATCTGGTGTTTTATGCCTTTGAAGCCCTCCGTGGCCGGCCTTTAAGCCTAAGAGTTCAAGAATACGGTTTCCGCCTCGGCTTAGTTTTGGTACTTCTTCTAATGATTTTCGCAACTTGGAACGATGTGGAGCGTCTTTTAGAGCGTTTCTGGATCGGTTAACCTTTCAGTGAGCTTTACTGACCGAAAATGATTTAATAGGCCCGGTGGGGCCCCGGTGCTTGAGACACAAAAGCCCGGACACGAAATTTGGGGGAACCTTGATCAGAGGGTTGAGCATTTTTATTGGCCTGGTGATGCTGGCGATGTCTTTGGGCACGCCGGTTGAAGTGCGCGCGCAAGGTGCGCCCCAGATTGCCGAAATCATTGTTGAAGGATCGGCGCGCGTCGAACCCGCAACGGTGCGTTCATACCTGTTGGTCCGCGAAGGCGATCCGTTTGATGCCCAACGCATTGACCGTTCACTGAAATCGCTGTTTGCGACCGGGCTTTTTGCCGATGTCTCCATCGGGCGCGATGGCGGTGCGTTGATCATCACCGTGGTTGAAAATCCGGTCATCAACCGTATTGCCTTTGAAGGCAACCAGCGCATTGACGATGAAGAGCTGGCGGCGGAAATTTCGCTCAGGCCGCGGCTGATTTATACCCGCACCAAAGTTCAAAATGATGTGAACCGTCTGCAAACGTTATATCAACGCGAAGGGCGTTTTGCCGTAACGGTTGAGCCGAAGATCATCCAGCTTCCGCAAAACCGCATTGATCTGGTTTATGAAATTAACGAAGGCACCCTGACCACAGTGCAAAATATTCGTTTTATCGGCAACCGCGAGTTTGACGATGGTGATTTGCGCGACGTGATCCGCACCGTTGAAACGCGCTGGTATCGTTTCCTTACAAGTGATGACACGTATGATCCCGACCGCATGACCTTTGATGAGGAACTGTTGCGCCGCTTCTATCTTGAAAACGGCTACGCGGATTTCCGCATGCTTTCTGCCGTTGCCGAAATGACGCCGGATCGACAGAATTTTTTCCTGACCTTCACCATTGAAGAAGGGGAACGCTATACGTTTGGCGAACTGTCCGTTGAATCTAACTTACGCGATCTTGATGTTGCCGATATTTCAGATGTGGTCGAAATCGAACAGGGCGAATGGTACAATTCAAAATACGTTGATGATGCATCCGATGCGCTGACCGATGAAGCAGGCAATATGGGTTATGCCTTCGTTGATGTGCGCCAAAAACTCAACCGGGATCGCGAAAACAAAAGCATTGATATTGTTTTTGAAGTCGCTGAAGGCCCAAGGGTTTTTGTTGAACGCATTAACATCACCGGAAATTCCAGAACGCTGGATGAAGTTATCCGTCGCGAATTTCGCCTGATTGAAGGCGATGCATTTAATTCATCCAAAGTAAGCCGCACCATGCGCCGTTTGCAGGATCTGGATTTCTTCGCAAAAGTTGATCTTTCGCGCACCCAAGGCACCGCCGAAGACAAAACGGTGTTGAACTTGGATGTCGAAGAAAAGTCCACCGGGTCGCTTTCAATCGGTGTTGGCTATTCCAGTGATTCAGGACCGTTGGCAGAATTCAGTATCCGCGAAAGAAATCTTCTGGGGCGTGGGCAGGATCTGAAGCTTGCCTTTTCCGTTTCCGGAAAGAAAAACGCAGTCGATCTAAGCTTTACCGAACCTTATTTCATGGACCGCGAAATCGCGGCCGGGTTTGATCTGTTCCGTACCACGCAAGATCAGCAAAGCACCAGTTCATTCAGTTCTGAGCAAACGGGCATGTCGCTTCGCTTTGGCTACCCGATCACCGAACAATTGCACCAGAGTTGGCGCTATACGATCAAGCAAAGCGACATCAAGAATGTGAAGTCAACGGCGTCTACTTTTGTTCAGGCACAGGCCGGATCAAGGTTGCTTTCAGAAGTCGGCCACGTTTTGCTTTACGATAAGCGCAACAGCTCAATAAACCCCACGGATGGGTATTTTGTTCGCATGACCAACGAGCTTGCAGGGTTCGGCGGCGATGTGAGCTATCTGCGTAACCGCGTGACCGGCGGAAATTATCACAAGATTGCAGACGGCTGGGTTTTGGGCCTGACCGGCAGCGCAGCTATTGTGACGGGTATTGGCGAAGACGTA
Source organism: Thalassospiraceae bacterium (assembly GCA_030637205.1). Lineage (GTDB taxonomy): Bacteria > Pseudomonadota > Alphaproteobacteria > Rhodospirillales > Magnetovibrionaceae > DAOVVL01. The sequence continues at coordinate 10,870 of DAOVVL010000022.1, forward strand.
ACTATTCTGGATCGTTATTTCCTTGGCGGTTCAAGCTTGCGCGGCTTTGCGGTCAGCGGTGTGGGGCCGCGCGATCGCACATCGCTGGATGCGTTGGGCGGCGAGCTGACGTATACGGGCGGCATCGATCTTTCCGTTCCCCTTGGCCTGCCGCCGGAACTGGGTATTTCGGGCAAGTTATTTACCGATTTTGGTTCGGTGAGCCGCGTGCGCCCCACCAGCGCCTCTATATATGACGAGGGTTCCATGCGCGCATCGATCGGCACCGGGATTATGTGGATATCGCCGGTGGGTCCGCTCAGCCTTGATTATGCTATTCCGGTAATGAAGGAAAGTTATGATAAAGTTCAAAATTTCCGTATTAACTTCGGCACCAGATTTTAGGAGAACGATTTGAATACGCTCAGGCTAGTGACGATGGCATCAATGTTGAGCCTTGTCATAGCTGCAGGGTTTTCGGGCCATGCAGTCGCGCAAACTTCCACGGCACAAGGCGCTTCAGAGCCCAAGGGTGTGTTCATCAAGGTTGGTATCATTGATATCGAAGGCGTACGTGCGAATTCGGCGGCGATCAAGAACATCCGGGCACAAATAGATAAATACCGCAGTGCCATACAGGCCGACATTCAGAACGAAGAGGTTGCGTTGCGCAAAGCCAACGAGGAACTGGCGCGCCAAAGAACTATTCTGGCCCCTGAAGCTTTCAATGCCGAACGCATGAAATTCGAACAAAAGCTGGCTGCTTTACAAAAAAAGGTTCAGGGATCAAAACAAGCCCTTGGCATTGTTCAGGCCGAAGCGGTCAAGAAAGTTGATCAGGCAATCCTTGAAGCCATTCAAGAAGTTATCCAGAAAGAAAATTACACTTTGATTTTACGAAAATCATCAACTGTGGCTGCGGCCAATGCGCTGGACCTGTCACAACGCATGCTTGCCGTCGTGAACAAAAAACTCCCCAACGTAAAAGTTGCTGATCCCAGCACCAGGAAATAAAGCCAGGAGCTTTCGTTATGGCGGATCCCAGATTTTTCAAACGGGCCGGCCCATTTTCGCTTGAAGATTTGGCTAAATCTGTCGGGGGTGAAATTCAGGGCGATGCCAGCGGCGATCTGCAACTGCTTGACGTTGCGCCGCTAGATAGCGCCGGTAAAGGCGAGATCAGCTTTCTCGATAATAAAAAGTATATCGAAAGTTTTACTCAAAGTTCTGCCCAAGCGTGCATCGTGCATCCCGACCTGGCATCGCGCGCACCCGGTTCCATGGCGTTGATCGTCAGCGAAAGCCCGTATCAGGCTTACGCCCGCATTGCCAAGATGTTTTACCCCACCGTTGATAGTGGGCAAACTTACCCGCTTGATGGCAATATTGATGCAAGCGCCAGCGTAGGGGAGGATTGCAACATTGATCCGCGTGCCGTTGTCGGTGCCAAAGCAGAGATTGGCCACGGCTGCACACTTGGCCCCGGTGCGGTGATCGGGCCGGGCGTGGTATTGGGCGACGGATGTATCATTGGCGCCAACGTCACCGTGATCTATGCATTGGTGGGGCGTCGTTGCATCTTTCATGCAGGCGCATCCATTGGACAAGACGGATTTGGCTTTGCCCCCGGCGGACCGCCCGAAGGCCACATCAAGGTGGTGCAGTTGGGTCGCGTGATCATTGGCGACGACGTTGAGATTGGCGCGAATTCCTGCATTGATCGCGGTTCCGGGCCTGACACAAAAATTGGTGACGGCAGCAAAATTGATAACTTGGTGCAAATTGCGCACAACGTTGAACTGGGCATGGGGTGTTTTCTGGCGGCCCACGTGGGAATTTCAGGCAGCACAAAAATTGGCAACTTCGTTATGATAGGGGGCCAGGTTGGTTTGGCCGGTCATATTACCATTGGCGACGGCGCCCAGATCGCGGCACAAAGCGGTGTCATGCGCGATGTCGAAGCGGGCGCACGCCTGGTCGGCACCCCGGCCGTGCCAAGCCGGGAATATTTCCGCCAGGTTGTGGCAGTAGCAAAATTGATTAAACCGAAAAAGGG
>DAOVVL010000157.1 GCA_030637205.1 Thalassospiraceae bacterium
ATTTTTCCAACGGTTGCGCTACGTCCAGTGTTCATAATCACATCTCTCAGGCTGAATAAGTGCCATGTTTCAAGGCCTCAGGAAAGTGTTGTTGACCCCGGCCCCTAAATTTCGGATTTTACGGGGGACAGTTCAAGGCTAACGCGCTGGAAATGAAGGCTCTCATGGTGCTTCTCACGGACGAAACGGCGAAATTCAGCGTCGGACAGGTAATCCACAATACCCTGCTGGATTACCGGGGCGTCATTATAGACGTGGACCCCCAGTTTCAGGGCACGCATTCGATGCCCTCGGCCAGCCCTGCCGCACACGACCCGGCCAGCAAAAAAAGCGGGCCGTGGTATCACGTTTTGGTCGACGGCACGGCAGACTGGGCCTACGTGGCCGAGCGCAATCTGGAACCCGACAGCGAAGGCGGGCCCATTGATCATCCCGATGTGATTGATTATTTTGACGACCTGACCGATCAGGGCTATCACCGCCCGACCTACAGCATCAACTGAGCTTTCCCTTAAACGAAACTTTAGCCGCACACGGAGCCAATACAAATGAGCGCCAACGCCGACATGCCGCCCCGCAACCCAGCCGGACTGGAAGCCGCCAAGATCCTGCTTGATATCAAGGCCGTGAACTTCCGCCCCAGCGAGCCATATATCCTGACCTCAGGCTGGGCCAGCCCGGTTTACATCGATTGCCGGTGGCTGATCGCGTTCCCGGCGGAGCGTACCCGCATGATGGAACTGGCGGTCGAAACGCTTAAACGCGACAGCGACTTTGACGCCACCGATGCGGTGGCCGGCGGCGAAACGGCGGGCATCCCCTATTCGGCATGGATCGCGCAACTGACCGACAAGCCCATGTTATATGTGCGCAAGAAACCCAAAGGCTTCGGGCGCAACGCCCAGATCGAAGGCAACATGCCCGAAGGCAGCCATGTGTTGCTGGTCGAAGACCTGGCCACCGACGGCGCCAGCAAGATCACGTTCATTGATGCGTTGAGAGACGCCGGCGCGACCGTATCGGACGCCTTTGTGGTGTTCTTTTATGGTGCGTTTCCGGGCGCGCTCGACAGCCTCAAAGCCGCCGGGGTCACCATGCACTACCTCGCCACCTGGTGGGACATTCTGGAAGTGGCCGAGCGCGAACAGACCTTTCCCCCCGAAGCCATTCAGGGCGTGAAGGATTTTCTCGCAGACCCCATCAGCTGGTCGAAAGCGCACGGGGGCAAATAAGGCGGCAAGTAGGTTTTTGCGATTGTGACTTTGCTGACACATTTTCATCGTCAAATCCCCACATTTATATTAGATGCTTATCATATGAAAAAAGCACCCCACCCGCTTTTCTTATCCCTCCCCTCTCATTCCCGTGGGTGCATTGGAGAATAAAATGAAAAACAGCAAAAAAATGATCGCCTTTGCAGCCGCGGCCCTGTTGGGTACCGCGCTGATCGGTGGAACCGTTCTGGCAGATGGCGCCAAAGGCGGCCACATGATGGGCGGCCACATGGGTGGCCAAATGCATGGTGGCGGTTATGGCCACATGGGCGAAGAATATAAAAACATGACCGAAGAACAACGCACCGCCTTTCAAAATGAAATGCATGCGGTCATGGAAAAATACATGCCCGGCTTCGCCACTGAGCACGGCAACAAGGACTGCAACTATTCAAACAAAGACGCCAAATAAGCTGCGCTTGCCCATCCACCTTGCAAAGCACTTAAAGACCCGACAAAGTAATTCAGCCTGAGGCCCCGGCCTTGGGCTGTATTTATTTTCAGCATTCAAGAGAACAACGCATGCCCAGCGACAACCCATTGATCCCGGCAAATTCGTACCGCGCGCGCGATATTGCATCGCAACTGCATCCCTATACCAACCTGATTGCACACGCCGAAAAAGGCCCGCTGGTGATTACGCGCGGCGAAGGTGTGCGTGTGTTTGATGAAGACGGCAAAGCCTACATCGAAGGCATGGCCGGGCTGTGGTGTACATCGCTGGGGTGGAGCGAACCACGCCTGATCAAGGCCGCGACCGAGAGCATGGAAAAGCTCGCGTTCTATCACAACTTCACCGGCAAGGCGTCCGACGTGGCCATTGATCTGGCGGAACGGTTGCTGAAGCTCGCCCCCGTACCTATGGGCAAGGTGTTTTTCGCCAATTCAGGTTCCGAAGCCGTCGATACCGCCATGAAGCTGGTGTGGTACATCAACAACGTGCGCGGCAAACCACTTAAGAAAAAGATCATCGCGCGCCACAAGGCCTATCACGGCACCACCATTGCAGCGGCTTCATTGACCGGCCTGCCCATGTGCCACAACGATTTTGATTTGCCCATTCAAGGCATCCTGCACACCGATTGCCCGCATCACTATAAATTTGCTGAAGATGGCGAAAGCGAAGCCGACTTTTCAACCCGGCTGGCCGAAAATCTTGAAAAGCTGATTTTGCATGAAGGCTCTGAGACCATCGCCGCCATGTTTATGGAACCGGTGATGGGCGCGGGCGGCGTGATCACACCCCCTGAAACGTATTTTGAAAAAATTCAGGCGGTGTTGAAAAAATACGACATCTTAATTGTCGCCGATGAAGTCATTTGCGGCTTTGGGCGCACCGGCAACATGTGGGGCAGCCAGACGTACAACATCAAGCCCGACATGATGACCATGGCCAAGGCGCTGTCGTCTGCTTACGCACCTATTTCGGCATTGATGATGTCGGATGAAATTTATCAGGACGTCAAAGCCGGCAGCGCAACCAACGGCGTGTTCGGTCACGGCTTTACCTATTCCGGCCATCCGCTGGGCGCGGCCGTGGCGCTGGAAGCCTTGGACATTTACGAAGAACGCGACATCGTGGCCGAAGTTCGCGCCAAGGCGCCTGCCCTGCAAAATGGCCTTCGTGAATTTGCCAACTATGCATTAGTCGGTGAAGTGCGCGGCGTGGGGCTGGTCGGCGCCATCGAACTGGTCATGGATAAATCGACCAAGCAACCGTTCGATGCCAAGGCCGGCGTCGGATCGCATCTGGTGGCCGAAGCACAGAACGAAGGCGTGATCCTGCGGGCCATGGGCGACACCGTTGCGTTCTCGCCGCCATTGATTATCAGCGAAGCCGATATCAAGGAAATGCTGGCCGCGTTCGGGCGCGCGCTCGACAAAACAGCCGCATGGGTCACTGAACAGGGACACAAAACAGGCTAGAAAGCGCAGATTTAAGCCAAATTTTCTCGAATCTTGCCCAAAACCGCCACATTCAGCTAACATGGGCCCAGCGAACCAAAAACAACACACTGTCAGCACCACAAAACAACCCGAAAAGTGACCGCATCAAGGTGACTTGACCAAGGTGACTGGCCCCGGAGGACCGATGGACTACAACAAGTTTTTTGCCGACAAAATCAACGAACTGAAAACCGAAGGCCGTTATCGGGTATTTGCCGACATCGAACGCCAGGCCGGCAAGTTTCCCCGCGCCAAAGCCCACATCAACGGCGAGCTGCGCGATATCACCGTTTGGTGTTCCAATGATTACATGGGCATGGGGCAAAACCCCGACGCCATCAAGGCGATGGTTGATATTGCAACGGGCTACGGCGTCGGCGCCGGCGGCACGCGAAACATTTCCGGCACCACCCACCAGCACGTTTTGCTGGAACGCGAGCTAGCCGAACTGCACCACACCGAAGCGGCGCTTTCATTTGGTTCCGGCTGGATCGCCAACCTGACCGCGCTTTCGACCATTGGTTCGCTGGTGCCCAATCTGGTCATCATTTCAGATTCCAAAAACCACAATTCCATGATCGAAGGCATTCGCCATTCGCGCGCGGAAAAACATATTTTCAAGCACAACGATCTGGAAGATCTGGAAAGCATCCTCAAATCCATCGAACCCGCGCGGCCCAAGATGATTGCCTTTGAAAGCGTCTATTCCATGGATGGCGATATTGCGCCGATGAAGGAAATTTGCGATCTGGCTGATAAATACAACGCCATGACCTTTTTGGATGAAGTCCACGCGGTTGGCCTGTACGGCGAACACGGCGCAGGCGTTGCTGAACGCGACGGCCTGATGGACCGCATCACCATCATTCAGGGCACCATGGCCAAAGCCTATGGCGTGGTTGGCGGTTATATCGCGGGCACAGCCGATATGTGCGATTTTGTGCGCTCCTACGGTTCGGGCTTTATCTTTTCCACCTCGACCCCGCCTGCGGTTGCGGCGGCGTGCCGGGCAAATATCAAATACCTGAAAGAACACAACGAACATCGCATCAAGCATCAGGAACGCGCGGCGGCCCTGAAACAACGCTTCAAGGATGCCGGTCTTCCGGTGATGGATTCCCAAAGCCACATCGTACCGCTGTTGGTGGGCGATCCGGTATTGTGCAAGCAGGCATCGGACGAATTGATGACGCGCCACAATATATACGTTCAGCCCATCAACTACCCCACCGTGGAACGCGGAACCGAACGCCTGCGCTTTACCCCCTCACCGCTGCACGATGATAAACTGATGGACGAGCTGATCGCGGCGCTGAAGGAAGTGTGGAGCCGTCTAGGGCTTAAGGCTGCGGCCTGATTTCCCAATTTAAGGGCTTGTCGGTTATCATAGGCAGCTTGTTTCGATTCCCCATCGGGAGGTGTTAAGCGCATGTTCGCCGACAATACCCTGACGCCTAAAGAAGCGGTTCGCCTGTGCGCTCTGGGCACCATCCAACTTAGCCCGGAACCCATGCGCTATAGTGAGCTGGCCAGCGCCATTCGCCACTTCACCAGCCGCATCACCGGGCCGTCGCTCGACATCATGGGCACATCCATTGAACTGCTACGTTACGAAGGCCTGGTCGAAGCCGTAGACGGCGTCGGCATGGAAGACGATGCCAAGCTTACTTTAAGCGACGCGGGCCGTGAAGAATTCCGCACCCTGATGACGGCGCGGCTGCGCGCTGCGGGCAGCGACGTAAACAAACTGATCACCACGTTGAAACTTCGGTTTCTTCATTTGCTGGCCAAGTCTGATCAGCGCCTGCAGGCTGAAATCCTGATCGAAACATGTGAGACCGAGATCGCGCGTCTTGAGGATCTGCAAGACCACCACAGGCAAGATCCGGGCTTCCTCAACGAATGGCTGGAACACGACATCGGCCAACTGGAACGGCATTTGGATTGGCTAAACACCATGCGTGACCGCCTAGATGATGATTAAGGGCGACGACTAAAGCGCCCATCTGATCCAGACAACAAAAAAGGCCCTCACGTGAAGGGCCTTTTTAATTTCGTAACTGATGAAAAGCCTCAGCCACCTCAGGCCTTTTTCACCACCAGTTCCAGACCCATCAGCAACTGCTGGCCTTCGTCGCCGCCGTCGCCTTTCAGTTTGTGCGCGATGATTACCTGCATGGCATCAACGTAAACGCGGATCATCTTGATCTCGCGCGGGCCTGCGGTATCCAGCTTTTCAACAAGGCGGCACAGTTTATCACCGACCGCCGTCATCAA
>DAOVVL010000202.1 GCA_030637205.1 Thalassospiraceae bacterium
CATGAGGCGCGCAAGCGCCCGGATAGCCTGAAAAAGCTATGGCCTGGGGCCAAGAACCGCACCAATACAAACATTGTGTACAGACTTTCTTTTTAGGCGTCTTCGGTTAAAGTCAGGGGCATCAATTCTGTTTGGCGAGCGAATATCGGCGATCAAAGTTGTGCGACGTCGAAAAGGTTGGCCATGCGAGATGGGGAGGAAACCATGGGCAATACTGGACGAACATTTCGTCGCTACAAAGGTGGCGATGTTGAACATGTGCCTTGGGATGAAGACGTCATCCAATCGGGCGAGTCGGGCTACTGTCCCACTTACGTCCACCGCTCCCCTCCCTGTCAGGCAAGCTGCCCCTCGGGCCATGACGTCCGCGGTTGGCTTTCCATCGTCGCCGGTCTGGATAAATCCCAAGGCGACGTGGCGTGGCAGGAAGTTGCCTTCCGTCGCATGGTCGTCTCCAATCCATTTCCGGCAATCATGGGCCGGGTCTGCCCGGCACCCTGTCAGGACGGCTGCAACCGAAATGAAGTTGAGGAACATGTTGGCATTAACGCCATTGAGCAGTCCGTCGGTGACTGGGCGCTTGAACATAAACTTGCCTTCGAAAAACCAACAACCGACAGCGGTAAGCATATTGCCATTATCGGCGGCGGCCCGGCGGGGCTGGCGGCGGCCTACTTCCTTCGTCAGCGCGGACACCGCTGTACGATTATAGAAAGCTACCATGAACTGGGTGGCATGATGCGTTTCGGTATTCCTGCTTATCGCACACCGCGCGAGGTTCTGGACGGCGAAATTAAGCGCATCCTTGATATGGGCGGCATTGATGTAAGGCTGAGCACGCGGGTCGGCACGGATGTGACGCTTGAGGACTTAGAGCGCGATTTCGATTGCGTATTCTGGGGCATTGGCACCCAAACCGGGAAGCCTCTGCCCATCCCGGGAGCCGAGGCACCTAATTGTGTCGACGGCATCTCGTTTTTGAAAGCGTATAATGAAAACCGTCTGCAACATTTGACAGGTCGCATTCTTGTTGTCGGTGCAGGCGATACGGCAATGGATGTCGCGGCTGTGGCCCGGCGTATTGGGCATATTGAACACGTTTCCGAAAAAGACCGGCCCGAGAGCGTTATCCTGGGCCATACCATCCATGACGTGGCGGAAGCTGCGCGCCGACAAGGCGGTGAAGTTTGGGTTGTTTATCGGCGACCAATTGACAAGGCACCAGCCACAAAGCATGAGCTGGAAAGCTGTATCCGCGAGGGTGTTGAAATCCATGACCGGCTTGCCCCGGTCGAGGTCGTGCGTGATGGCGATGGGCGGGCCACGGCCCTGAAAGTTTGCCCGGTCGATCTGGTGGACGGCGAACTGATTGCGCGTGAAGGCAATGAATACAATATCGAATGCGATCTGATCGTTGGCGCCACCGGGCAACAAGGTGATTTTACCGGGTTCGAGGATCTTGATAATGGCTGGGGTTTGATCAATGCCGACGACAACTATCAAACCAGCGCCCGTGAGGGCCATTTCGTCGGCGGGGACATCATCAAACCGCACCTGCTGACGACGGCCATCGGTCATGCCTCTATCGCTGTTGAGGGGATCGATATCTATTTGCGCGGCGAAGAACAGGCCAAGCGCCCGAAGGTCGATGTGCATCATTTTAATCTGCTGAAAGAACTTCAAACCCATGACTTGGAGCCGGCAGATTACCCACATGAGGCGAGCCTTGGCACAGACAGTTCGGACTGGGCTGTCCACAACTACGAAAATCGCGCATCCAATGAGATCGTGACCCATGAAAAACTGTTTCTGGGCCATTTTGCTCACGAGCCCATGAACCGCCGCGCCGAAGTCGAGATCGGAGCAGACGAAGTGCTGGGAAATTTTGAGGAACGCTTTCACGGCTTGAGCGAGGAGCAGACGGTTACCGAGGCAAAACGCTGCATGACCTGCGGTTTATGTAATGAATGCAACAACTGCGTCATCTATTGCCCACAGCAAACGGTGCATCGCGTCAAGAAGGATCACCACGTATCTGGACGTTATGTTGAGACGGATTACAGCGGTTGTGTTGGGTGCAGAATTTGCGCCGACGTTTGCCCGTCGGGGTTCATTCAGATGGGTATGGGCTAGCCGTTTTTAACAAGGCGTTCGGCGAAGGCCTGTTGGCTCATAAAGAAATACGCGTTTGGCACTTCATCCAGATCACATTGCGGAGCTTTTCTTTGATGAATTGGCTCTCGTATTGATGTGATTTGTGATTACGGAATCATCATCGAGTGTGTGTTGGGAAAACCAGCTATATAAAAAATTGACAAGCTCATAAGGCTTGCTTTTCCCGGCTTCAAACTGAACGACGTGCTTCTTTAGCTCTCTCATCAGTTCCTGGTGTATCTCCCGGTGCACCTGAAAATCCGGGTAGCCACTTGCAATCATGATATTTTCTTCGCTCAGGAAATGGAATTCTGAGTACTTCACGATTTCAGTGATGAGGCTCCTCATCCTGTTTCTCGACGCACCTTCCGCCTCCGCTTGCTCAACAGAATTCATAATATAGAAAAACAAGCGGTGTTCGAGGTCGATGACTTCATGACCGAGCTTGTATTTATTGCTCCACTCCATCGCACTCCACGCCCCAACTGTTCTGGTGGTATATCATACACCCTATACAATCTGGACTACAATGAACCAATATTCCTATCGACGGTTGGTCAAGTGAGTTACAATATTAGGCATGGAAAAAGTATAACGATGTCATTGTATTAATGACTGTTTATCTGGATGGGGCGAGGATCATGCGATATCTCAGCCGCGTTGTTGTCCTTGCGATGATTATGGCTGTCGTGACCGTCGTCGCAGCATCCACCACAATTGCCATCCTTTACAACGTTGCATTTGAGGAAGGGCGTTCTCGCCTGACCGATACCGTGCAAAGCCGCGCCCGGATGATGGATGCGGTCGCCCGTTTCGACCAAAAATACAGCACTGACTTTCCTGGCGGCTCTATTGCAGCCACCCTTGCCCAGGTGCGTGAGGCCGAGGGGGCCTTTGGAGGGTTCGGCAAGACCGGTGAGTTTACTATGGCCCACCTTGAGGGGGGTCAAATTCACTTCGTCTTGACCCACCGCCATATGGTGCCCGACCATTTACATACGCCGGTAGAGCCAAATGAACCCGCCGGGATAGGTTCAGAGAATCTTGCCCCAATGCATTTGGACGAATGGCTAAAGGTTCCCTTTGATGGAATAAATGCCGAACCCATGCGCCGCGCCTTGTCAGGCAACACAGGAACGGTGATCGGTCCCGACTACCGGGGCGTGGAAGTTCTGGCGGCATACGATTTCGTCAAGATATTGAATTCGGGCGTTGTCGCGAAAATCGATTTATCCGAAATTCGCGCGCCGTTCATTCAGGCGGCTCTTGTGGTCGCAGCCATCGTCGTGGCCTTGATCGCTATCGGAACGGCTATCTTTTTCCGCCTTGGCGAGCCCATGGTGCGCCAGTTGCGGCAAAGTGAAAACCGCCTGCAGCAGATCATCAGCCAGGCCCCGGTAGCAATGCTTATCATCCATTCGGATGGCCGTATCAGTCAAGCCAATGCCAAATTAACCGAAACGCTCGGCTGGACCGCCAAAGATATTCCTACCTTGGGTGCGTGGTGTAACGCCATACACCCCGACCCGGCCTACTGCAAGGAAGCCAAGGATACGTGGGAACGGGTGCTGCAGAAAGCCGCTGGGAACACCAGGAAAGTCATGCCGATGCAACGGCGGGTAACCTGTAAGAACGGTGAAGTCCGCGACATCGAATTCCGTGTAACGCTGCTTGGTGAAATAAGCGTTTTCACCATGCTCGACCTTACCGATAGACTCCGCGCCGAAAAGGAACTTACCCAGCATCGTGACAAACTTGAGGAACTGGTGGAAAAGCGCACAGCCGAGTTGGAGGAAAAGGCGGCACAGGTACAACTAAGCGACACGCGTCTCCAAGCCAGTCTTTCTTTCGCAAACATCGGTGCATGGGATTGGGATATTTCGACGGGTGATCTTTTTTGGTCCGACCAGATTTCACCTCTGTTTGGCTACGAGAACGGCCTGATTAAAACTACCTATGAAAATTTCATCGCAGCCATCCATCCCAATGATCGTGAAAAAGTACAAGCGGCGGTCACGGCCTGCGTTGAGGGCGAAGCTGACTATGATATTGAGCATCGCGTCGTCTGGCCCGACGGCACTGTTCACTGGATCCGCGAACGCGGGGGCGTCACACGCGACGCCGACGGCAATCCGATGAATATGCTGGGCGTGGTTCAGGATATTTCAGATCAAAAGCAAATTTTGATGGAACAACAATATGCGCAATCAATGCTTGAAGACCAAGCTAAAAATCTGGCCAACATTGCGCAAGAGCTGGAATTTGCCCGCGCCGATGCAGAAGATGCGAACAAGGCGA
>DAOVVL010000245.1 GCA_030637205.1 Thalassospiraceae bacterium
TATCCAGGGCTTATTGGTAATCTTTGATGCCGCGACACCGATTCTAGAGGCCACATTATTCATGCCAATAGCGGTGAATGAAATGGTTCTGGCGGTTTGGCTGATCATCAAGGGATTCAATGCTTCGGCGCTTGATGCCCTGTCCATCGAAACAAAGATGAGTAATTGAAACAAACCAGCTGAAGGCCCCGCTCGCCAAGCCCTGCAGGGCGGGGTTCAGGATTTCCATAATGTCTGGTGAATGTCCGCAGGGTCCGCTCTCCAGTTGTTTAGCGCCGAAATCCGTATGGCAGGTGTTGGCGCATAGCAGCAATCCGAACCAAGCACAGCGAATGACCGCTTTCCCCAAGGCACGCGCGTTGTGGACTTCGCGTCGAATTTGCTGGTCATCAAGTCAATCCTTGTTTTGGAGTTGATTTTCGTTGAAGCGTTGGCAAGTTGCTGCCGGTCTTTAGATATTTTGATTTGGATCAACGAGCGGAACGCCAAGGCGTCCATTTGTGGAAATTGTGAGGATCACTGCACCTGTGACCAAGACGGCCAACACCGTCAGGTACAAAACTGGTTCCAACATCGGCATTGTTCCCTGCTGGGCAGCTTTCAACGAGCCATCGCTTAGAAGTACTGGACCCCAGAAATCCGTGGCCGCATGCCACCCCACGGCCGCAATCAAAGCGCTCTTTTTTGTCTTGTTGTAGAGCCAAGTAATGTAAACCGAGCTTGCAATGTTGCCCAGCGTGTACAGCGCTATGAATCCCAGGCCAATCTTTGCTGTGAGAGAGCCCAAAGCTTGGGAAGTTTCCAATAGTTCCGGGAGATGCCAGACGCCCCAAACGGTACCGATGACGACACTGGCTATCAAAGGACCGTGGGCGGATTGAAGTCTCGGCTGTGCGAAGCCGCGCCAGCCAAATTCCTCGCCGACTGGCCCGTTAAGAGGCATCAAAACTACCAGAAAAAGGTATACTGGAAGAAGGTAATATTCCTGCCTGATCATGAAAAACGGTGGGGCATTTCCACCCAACAGCATATAAATTCCAACCCCGATCAAAAACAGGACTGCTGTGCCAAAGAGCGCAATCAGCCACAGACTTGCACTTGCTCGCCAGCGCAAAAACGGTCGAAGCAGGTCGACTAGTCCGGATTTTCCGTCTGTAAATATGACGATGATGAACGCGGCAATCGATGGTCCTACTATCAGCATTTCACGGGCGATTCCAGTATACCAAGGAAACCAGCTCAGTAAAAATGTCAGCACCAAGAATGATGATAACTCATGACTTTTTATGAATATCTTCATGTTATATACTCCTTTTGCGTGCTCAAAATGTTCCAATTATGATGGCCGATGTCCTCTTCAATAATTTAGTGTTAGAATGCTAAACCGGAGACTACTGCGAACACGCCGACAAGCACGAAAATCCCTTCAAACCCGTGCAGTATGATCGCAAACCAAATGCTGCGAAAGTGCCGCGACGGCAGGCTCCATGCTAAGCCACCAATGATGAAGCCCAGCATCTGAACCGGCCGGTGCATGTGATACAGAGCAAAAAGCGCAGAGTTTGCGACCCAGTCCCATTTACCGAAAACACCGCGCATTTTGGGCAGCAGGACACCACGGAAAAGCAACTCTTCACCAAGGAAGTAATTGAAAAGGCAACTGACCAGTGCCACGCCCATCAACCACCATGCGCCGACGAATTCTGGCGCGGCCAGATCGGAGAGGTCCAAGTCAGGGAGGTCACTCAGAAACGGTAGTGGAATCAAAATCACGCGCCCAATGGTGTCAGAAACCGGAGTCATTTCAATCAAGGCATAAAACGCAAATGCAGGGATGAGCCACCAGAAAAGCTTGTAGCTCGCTTTGCCTGTTTTCGGGTCACGTGGTTTTTGCAACCAAATGCGTTTACAAATGGCAGCCCAAGTGAATTTGTCCAATTCGCGGTACAATAACCAGACAGACACGATGAATTGCCAGATCATTCCGGCAATCATCAGTAACCAAATAAGAATGAGCGGGTTCATATTTAATTTTGGGGCTAAGGTTGGGGCCAGCACAAACGCCATCAGGGGCATCGGAATTGCAACAATAGCCCAAATCGCAAGGATTTTGGTCAGGCTGTATTGCGAGTCATCGGCGTGAGTGGGGAGTTCCGAAATATCTGTCGTAGTCATTTGTTGCTCCTCATTAAAATTTGCAGGGCCTGACAGGCTGACCACTGTCCAGCTGTCAGTTCTGTTGTGTTATTGGCCGAGTGTTTGGTTTTTGATGTCGATTAGCGCTCGCGCCCATGCATCGGGTTTTTCGTACATGAGAGAGTGACCCGCTTCTTCAACGATTGTGAAGCTTTTGGCGGGCGCATCAAGGAACTCAAAATATTCGCGCGCAAGGTCAACAGATGTGTTGTGATCATGTTCGCCCATAATGAAATGAACCGGAATGGTGGCTGACGGAAAACTTGAAAACAGATCGTAGGTTCCGACAAAATCTTCCAGCGCCGCAGAAGACTTTTCCAACCCGGGTATATAGTTTCCTATGTCGGTTTCGGTGTAATACGGGCTTTGACCGCCAATGGCATATTCAAGAAACTCGTCCCAGAGGCCTTCGGTATAGATGTCGCCGCCTCGGTAGATTTCCTGCCCTTGGTACACGAGTCCAAGATGTTCCGGATTGGTTGCATCAAATGGCGTAATGTTCTCGATCAATCCAAGCACATCGGTGTCATTGGCTGCTTCAGCCTGCACTTTAATCCATGCGAGGCTTTCTGTATGGGAGCGCACCCAATGAACCCGCTCGCTGCTTGGAATGAAGGCGTGGAAGGGTTCACTGTTCTCCATCAGGGTGAAAAACCCAAGGGCGCTGCCCCAAGAATGACCGGTCAGGAAAATTTTCTCTTGATCAAAGCGCGCGCGTAACAGATCGGTAAGTTCCAGTGTGTCGCCGACAAAGTTTTCGATTTGCAAGTCATCTGCCGTAAGTTCGGGATCAAAGGATTTACCTGCGCCACGCTGGTCCCATTGCACAACGACAAAGTTCTCCTCAAGTTCAGCTGGCTGAAACAGATCGACCCATGGCATCTGTGCGCCGCCGGGGCCACCGTGAAGAATTAACAAGACCGGTTTCGAGGGGTCCTGCGCCCGGATCAATATCCATTGGTCGACGCCACCCAATGTGACTTTTTCGAGTGACGCGAGGCCACCGGGTACTTCGTTGCCAGCTGCATTGAGTATAGGCGGTATTTCGGTGATCTCCTCTGGGGCACTGGCATTTTGGGGTGTGTCGGGCGCCATCATTGTAAACACTACATTTGCTGCAGCGTCGGCGAGCTCATTGCGGTCGAATCCCGCGCCATTGGCCATGATGGCAATTGCGAACTTGTCTTCCATGTACAGTCTCAGCTTGGTCTGGATACCAGCGCCGCCGCCGTCGTGCTCGATGTAGGGATGCTCGGAATTCCCACCGAAGTGCCACGCCATACCGATTCCTAAAGGCTCACCACTGGTGGAAAGTTGCACTTCTTGAAGCATGGCGACTGACTCGGCTTCAAGAATGCGAACTCCATTAAGCTCGCCTTCATTCAGCATCATCTGCGCGAAGCGGATCATGTCGGTTGCAGGTCCCATCAGCCCGCCACCGGCCGATTCACCGACGATGAAGGGATTCATCCAAGCATAATTCTCACCCGTCTCCCGGATGAATTTGGCACCATCGCCAAGACCTCTTGCCTTGTCCAAATGAGAAACAAGGGCTTCTGCTTGGGTCACAGGGATGGCACCAGCTACCGCATTGGTTTCCATGAAATCGTTGCTGTACGAGAAGTCAGTATTCGTCATTCCCAAGGGATGTATGA
>DAOVVL010000333.1 GCA_030637205.1 Thalassospiraceae bacterium
ATAGATCTGACGCCCACCCCATGTTAGCAGTGCAGCAGGAAACAGAACAGCACCTGGAAAGTCCTATACGAAAAGACCAAGGGCGGTGACGATTACGCGGCTCGCGTTTATGTGGTGTTTTCGGGTGGGCTGGCATTTTGGAATACCCATGCCTTGAATTACGTTTGGTCGGGTTTGCGCACCCCGGGCACCCACTGGCCCAATGCGTTTACTGCGAATTCCGTGAACATTGCAGTTCAAAGTGGTTCTACAAAAGCGGGGCAGTGGATCAGCCAAAAACGCAACGTGTTGAAAGATTATCGCTCGATGATCGGCGGCACGGCTACAATTGCCGATGCGGTCGCATTGATGACAGACACGGATAACTCAGGGCGAAGCGCCACAGCGTATTATGGCGATATTCGTTTTACGTCTGCTTGTTAAGGGGAGGGGAGTTATTCCGCCGCTGCGCTTTGAGCGGCTGCTTCTTCTGCGCGGCGTAATTTTTCTGCGTACGGCTTCATCTTCATATCGCTTTTGAAGATATGATCGAAAAGCCATTCGCGCAGGAAGTCGCCGACCTTCTCACCCATGACATTTACATAAGAACCGCCGGTGGGGCGAACTTCTTCGCGTAACTTTTCAAGTGTGCGGGTCAGGCGATGATGTTCGTTGTAATGGGCTTCGCGATCTGGAAACCCTGAAATGCGTTGCAGGTTTTCTTCATTGCGGAAGTGCTCGATGGTATAGGCATCCAGCTCGTCGAGAATATCCACCAGCTCCTGGGCGGACTCGTACTTGCCATCTTTTTTCAAAAAACGGTTGATGATCTCGATTAGCTTTTGATGGTCTTCGTCGATGACGCCTTTATCGATTGAAAGCCGTTCATCCCATTCGATCAGTTTCACGCTGATAAACTCCTTAGCCGCACCCAAAACGGATCGCGAATCTTGTATCATTATTATGTAACATCAGCCTGACAGGGACCTGACAAGCGCCGACAAATCTTAATTGACCTGAAATTTCAGTTGGTTAACGTCCACGGCGCGCGTTGTTTTCACCCCCGATGGGGTCCATGGGCGGCTCAATCGCGCTATTGGAGTTTCGCTGCGGCGAAATGCACGCCGTTCAGGCGGGTTCGTTTTGTGTGATGACCAGATGGCTTCCGGATCGCTCAATGGGGAAGATTACACTGACGGTCGTTCCGCGTTCTTTTTCACTTTCGATGTTCATTTGAGCGTCGTGCAATTCAACCAATCCCATGGTTAGCGGTAAGCCAAGGCCGCTGCCCTCGTTCTTGCGGTTCAGGCCACCATCCACCTGACCGAATTGTGAAAGCGCCAGATCAAGTTCGCTATCGCTCATGCCAATGCCGTTGTCTTCCACCACCAATACCGGGCGCATCTGTTTATCGGCGAAGTATTTGATGGTGACGGAACCTTGTTCAGGGGTGAATTTAACCGCATTGGAAACAAGGTTAAGGATGATTTGTTTGACGCGTCTTTCATCGGCGATGAGATCGGGAGCATCTTCGGAAATCTCAGAAGAAATCAAAACCTTACCCTCTTCGGCGCGCTGGTTGATTAATCGTGTCACCGTGGAAATTACATTAGACATCGACACAACGTCTTCGCTTAATTCAACACGGCCGGCTTCGATTGCTGAAACATCGAGGATGTCATTGATGATTTCCAGAAGATGTCGGCCAGAATTATTGATCAGGTCAATGTATTCCGCATATTCCTTGTTTTGAAGCTTGCCAAACGTCTCGCTGATAATCAGATCAGAAAACCCGATAATTGCATTTAACGGGGTCCGTAATTCATGGCTCATATTCGCCATCAATTCACTTTTGGCCTTGTTGGCAATTTCTGTTTTATGAAGTGCTTCGCGAAGCGCAGCTTCGGCCTCTTTGCGCATCGTTATGTCGCGGTGCGATGAAACGAAGTGCGTAATATTGCCAATGTCGTCGCGGATCGGCGATATGGTGACCGAAGCCCAAATCAGCTTTCCATCCTTACATTTATCCTGAATTTCGCCGCGCCATTCATGGCCTGAAAGAATTGAATTCCACAGGTCCTGATAAACTTCGATGGGGGTTTTCCCTGAAGAAAGAACCCGGGGGTTTTTGCCCTTTACTTCTTCCAATGTGTAACCAAAAAATTCTATAAACTTTTTATTTACATATTCGATTGAGCCGGTCTTGTCGGTGATGAATACCGCATCGGCGCTCTGTTCCAGGCCTTGCGTAACTTTACGAAGTTCCTCTTCGGCCTTCTTGCGATCAGAAATATCGTGCATGATTCCGATAAACTTCTGTTCGCCGTCGATGATCATGGATGACACGTTTAATTCGATCGGGAATTCTTCGCCGCTTTTGCGAAGCCCAAACAAGGCGCGCGACTTGTTGATGATGCGCGGTGCCTCGAGCTTTGAATTCTTGATAAATCCATCATGTTCAGTGCGGTCGCTTTTGGGGATCAGAATATCAATGTTCTCGCCAACAATTTCATCATGTTCATAGCCGAATATTTTCTCAGCCGCCGGGTTCAGGGTTTCGATCAATCCTTTGTTGTTGATCGAAATGATGCCTTCGGCCACGTTGTCGATGATTGAGCGGACCCGGGTCTCACTGTTTTGAAGTTCGGTGGTACGAACTTTCACCAACTGGCGA
>DAOVVL010000047.1 GCA_030637205.1 Thalassospiraceae bacterium
GTACCGTCGCTCATGACGGCGGCAGCAACAACGTTCTGGGTTTTACCCAAACGCATGCGCGTTGCCACTTCGGCTTTACCATTGGAAGCAGTCAGGTTGAAGGAAATGACTTCAGGGCGTGGATTGCCCTCGGCCACGATGTGAATGTGCGTCACGTGATCGCCGGCCGTCATCGGGCTTGCCACCGAAACGGTGATAGGCACGGTGGCGCCGTTTTCGGCGATCTCGGGAAGCTTGATAGAAACCCGGTCGGAACCGGCTGTGCCGGCTGCTCCGCCGGTCATTTTGCCAAGATAGTTGGCAGCATCGTCAGCTGAGGCGTGGGCCTGGGAAGCCAGACCAACACCGGTTACGGCAAGAACGCCCATACCGGCAGCCTTTAGAAGGGCGCGGCGGTCCATTTCAACCATGTTGAAAATATCTTTGTTCATTTTGACCTCTTTTTCGCTAAAAAAAATTCAAATGCCTTATTTCAAGGTCATCAGATACGCGACCACGTCTTCGACTTCCTGTGCCGAAAGAATGGGTACGCCGACAAACTTCTTCAAAACGCGGTGTTGGCCGTTTTTGTAGAAGCTCGGCATCATCGTATCGTCATTGATGACTTTGGCATCGACGATGCGCATACGAAGTTCAGCCTCGGAGAAATCAGCGCCGGGGGTCTCAATAGCCGGGCCAGTTAAACCGTGAAACTGTTGTTCGGGAATGGGCATCACGTGGCAAGCAAGGCAATTGCCTTTTTTGCGATTGATAGCAGTTGCACGACCAGCCTCGGCATCGCCGGGGGCACCGGTCAAAGACACAGGAATGGTCCCGTCAACAACTTCGAAGGTAGTCAATTCTTCTGCTTGTGCGCTGAAGCTGATAGCACCAGCAACGGCAACGCCAAAGGCGGTTGCCAAGAGTTTTGAGTGTTTCATTGTCCCTCCCATAAGCTGGGCCGACTTTAGGTCGACCTTAAGCTCCGGAATTACCAAATCCGTCCTTCAAATGAAGATTGGACTTGAAGCGAAATAACTGAACATTTGCGAAGGCCCCTCTATTTGTGTGTCTCGGGGGAGTTTATTGATCTACGCAGATATTCAGTTCCTATAGTTGTCATGTGAGTACATGACAGTGTGCTTATAGTAGCACGTCGATACATTAGGCCAATAAGATGTAACCTATCAACCTATATCTAATCCCTTTTAGGGCATATTTTCTGCCGCTTTGAGACGACAGACGACCCTGTCAGTGTCTTAATATTAGAGAATTGCTTTATACGGGATTTGCTTCCCTCGGGGTATTGGGATGGCCCCCAAATGGGGTTGGGGTTTTCCCTTAGTCGGCAAAATGGCGCAAATATGAAAAAAGGGCAGACCGAAGTCTGCCCTTTATAATTGATATCAATGCACTACTGAAAAGACTGTAATCAGTCTGCGCGACTGAACACGGCCTTGAGGCCGCCAAGCACGGAATCTTCTTCCAACGCCCTGAGGCCCCACACCGCACCGAACAGAATCGACAAAAGCGCGATCAGCGATCCAAAGGACAGGGTCGACATGCCGGTAATGCCCTGGCCAATGGTGCAGCCCAGCGCCAAAACGCCGCCAACACCCATAATCGCGGCCCCGATCAGGTGGCGGATCATGTCTGAACGCTCAGTAAAGGCCTCTATATAAAAAGTTTTGCTGGAAACCGCCATCAGGAAGGATCCCGCAATGACGCCGCCGACCGTGGCGATGCCAAAGTTGATGGTGGAGCCGGTAAACGTCATCAGGTACTGGATGGTTTCAGCGGTCGGCGAGATAAAGGTGAACGATGCCAGCTGGGTCGGCTCAAAATCGTCATATCCCAGCACGCCGGTAATCCACCAGCCCGCAGGGACCAGCAAACCGATGATGATGCCGGCCGCCATATCCGGCGGTGAGGCGCGAAATTCTGCGCTTTTAAAGATATAAACCAGCATGGCGCCGCCAATAATCAAGGCCATTGCCAAACGAATGCTTTCGGTTTCGGCGTTCATCAGGCGGGCCACCATTTCGACCATGGAAGATGTTTCCAGCTTTGAGGTCTCGGCCAGGTTGATGTTGGTTTTTTCCAGCTCAAGGCGCGCCAGCCCGATCAGGCCGCGCAGCGTCATATAAGCGAAAATACCCATGACCATGAAGACAACGATGGATTTAAGGTTGCCACCGCCGATTCGCACCAGCGTTTTGTTGCCACAGCCCCCGGCCATGGTCATGCCAAAGCCAAACAGAAGCCCGCCGACAATGGCGCCCAACCAGCCCAGATTGCTCGACAGATAGATCGATTCGCTCAGCTCCACCTGGCCCGCGACCTGCAGGGCCTGCGAACCCAGAATGGCGACCGCAATGGCCAGCATCCAGGCGCGAAAGCGGTTACTTTCGCCCATGAAAACCATGTCCGAAACGGCACCCATGGTGCAGAAATTGGTTTTATTGGCGGTGGCACCAAAGATCAGCCCGGCGGCAAAACCGGCCGTTGCGATCAGGGTAGTAATGGAAAGTTCGTCTTCCATGCGGATTCTCCCAAGAATGAAGCAATTACAATGGCTTAATTTGTTTTTATTGATTGGAGATCCGGTCGGGTAGGTCCGATTCTCGGTCGATGTTGAAGTGTGGTATAATCCATTTTACAGGATGTGTATATTCGAAACTACTAATTCAGCGCCGGTTTTGCCAATACCGGGGTGTATTACACCTTCGGTTCGCCGCGATTGTTCCATTAGTATCAAATAGTTACATAAAAAGAATGACCGTGTGCGCTGTGTACTACCCACAATGTGCCTGCAAAGAATAGATTGCACTTATATAAGAAGAATCTAAACTCACTGCAGATCAAGGAGATCACGCGAACGCACGGCAGACGTACCCTGAGGGGGGTAAGTAAACGCCGCGTTATGAAACGTGTGACCTTCAAGAGCCTGTAGTGCCCGCAAACAATGTGGCTCACATCTGCAAACTTGGGAGAACTAAAATGCCTAACGAAGGTAGCAACAACAAAAAAATGTCGATCATTGTTACGAAGGGAACGCTCGACTGGGCTTACCCGCCGTTCATTCTGGCCACCACGGCCGCCGCAATGGATGTTGACGTAACCATGTTTTTCACGTTCTACGGCCTTCAGCTTTTGAAGAAAGATCTCAGCCATCTGCAGATTACCACGCTGGGTAATCCGGGTATGGAAATGCCGATGATGGGTATGCACATGACGATGCCAAATATAGTTTCCGCCATTCCTGGCGTTGATGCCGCTGCTTCGGCCATGATGCGCAGCCTGATCAAGAAAAAAGGCGTAGCCTCGATTCCTGAACTGCGCGATATGGCTGTCGAAAGCGATATAAAAATGATCGGCTGTCAGATGACGCTGGATCTGTTCGAATGGGATGCAAAAGGAATGATTCCGGAAATGGAAATCGGCGGCGCGGCACTCTACATGGAAGGTGCCCTGGACGCTGACATCAACCTGTACATCTAAGGTTTGAGAAGGACGTGAAAGCGTGAGCGGTTTACTTAAACAGCAGGAATTTATCTGCGCAGACGACCTCGGCGGTCGAACGCGTTTGGAAGAACTGTTCGGTCTTTGCAATGGTGTGCAAGATACCGAGTTTCTGCCCGAAAGGCGGTCGTTACGCATTCACGGACACTCTACAACTATCAGATTGGAAAGGGCTTTTTGGAACGTATTGGAAGAACTTGCAGCGTCTGAGGGAATGACCGTCGTCGTTCTGGTGACTAAAATCCACGATCATTGCAAGTTCGCCAACCAGAAAAACCTCGCTTCCTGTCTCAGGGTTGCGTGCCTCAAGTTCATCAACATCGGACTTTAAGGTTGTTACGCTGAACGTTTTTTTAATTTGAAACAGCCTTGAATAATCTTTCGAAAAGATAATAAGGAATACAAAAAATGACGACCCAAACACTCGATACCAAAGGTATGAACTGTCCGTTGCCGATTTTGAAAACCAAAAAGGCAATCAAGGGCATGAATGATGGCGAAACAATTGAAGTGCTTTCCACCGACCCCGGTTCGGTAAAAGATTTTGAAGCATTTTGCAGATCCACCGGCAACAAGCTGATGGAAAGTGCTGAAGATGACGGCGTGTTTCGTTATATTATCGAAAAAGCTTAATCACAGTTTTTGATGATGCGTTGATATAACCCGGCCGAGACATTCAGTTGTTTTGGCCGGGTTTATTACTAGCCACATTCAATAAAAGTCAGAAAAAAAATTATGTTCTCGCGGTTGGCCACAGTTTTAATCTTGCTCGGCTCTATATGGATGCCGAACACCGTGGCGGCTGCGGAACTGCTTTATTTCCGTTCAGATGCCTGCACCTATTGCGAACAATGGGACGACGAAGTCGGGGCGATCTATTCCAAGACCGACGAAGCAAAAATAATGACCTTGCGCCCCGTGGACGTTCACGACCCCCAACCCGAAGATATCGCCTTTGTAAAAGGGGTCGTTTTCACCCCGACTTTTGTCGTGGTTGATAAGGGCCAAGAAATTGGCCGCATCGTCGGGTATGGCAGCGATTTCTTCTTTTGGGAAAATATGGCGGTGATGATGAAGAACCTGGAAGAAGCCCGCGCTACGCGAATTTCGGGCTGTCCGGAAGGTCAGAAAGACCCGGCAAACCAGTTCTGTTAGGCTCTTTGATGGGCCGGGCAGGGCCTGTGCTGCAACACTTCCACCCCCCCCAACAAGCCATTTGCATGCCAAATCGACCCCCCAAATTGGCGGGGCGATAAAAGTTCGCTTTATTTCCAACCATTGGAACAAATATGTCTACAATTCATTAGGTTAAGGTACTAAATTATTTTCTCAGGAATGTGCATGGGGGTGTCTGCATTCACTGTTGTTAGCTGTGTTCGGGGGAACTTTGACCAAAAAAAAGCAGGCACGTTCAAAATCCGTTTTGCGGAGAAAAAGTTCTGTCAAAAAGAAGCCATCAGCCGGCAAGGCCGCTGACGCCTCTTCCCAGTGGCAGGCCAATTGGCACGGCTCGTTCGCGCGTGGATTGAGCCAGGAAGGGCATTTTCTTCTCAAAGACGGCCACATTGTCGATGTTTCCGGCGGCGCTTTGGCGTTGCTGGGGCTTAAGACCCTGAAAGGGGCCAAGGGCAAGTTTCTGGCCGACTACATCGATCCTGCAAAACTGTCGGTGACGTTGCCGGTCCTGAGCGGCCGTGCCACACCGGGCGATGAAATCCTTATCCAGCTCAAAAAACGCAAAGGCGGCAGGCTTTCCGTTTCGCTGTGTTCTATTCCCATCGTTGAGCAGGGTGAAAAGTACTTAATCGTGCGAATGCGCGATGCGTCACGCGAAGTTGCGTGGCGCCAAGATACCCTGATGACCGGGCAACTGTACCGTCATCTGTTCGATACTTCACAGGCACTGATCTGTGTTCTGGACCGTGATGGTTACATCTTGCTTGCCAACGAAGCCGGCAGCACATTGCTTGGCCATGATACTTCCGCAGGGATGGCAGGGCGAAAACTGTTGACCATGATCCACCCCGAAGATCAAAAGCTGTTCGGGCCTGGATTAAAAAAACTGCTGAAGAAAAAAGAGCCCACCCAGATTCGATTCATGCATGCCGATACCTCCATGATTGATGTAGAAGCCAGCGCCCACGATATCGGTGATGGCCAGATCATGATTGAAGCCCGTGACGTTACCGAGCGTGTGGAAACACAATCCGCACTGGAAGACCGCGAAGCGCGTCTACATGCCATCGTCGATAGTGTTGCCGATGCCATTGTTACCATCAACGATAATGGCAAAATAATTTCCTTTAACAAGGCGGCCGAAACCATTTTTGGCTATCGCGAAAAAGAAATTCTGGGGCAAAACATCAAGCTGCTGATTGGTCTTAAACATGCCAAACATCATGGTGACTATCTAGCTGCATTCAAACAAAGCGGAAAAAGATCCATCATCGGGGTTCAGGGCCGCGAAGAATTAGGTATGAAAAAAGACGGAACGGAATTTCCGCTGGAATTGTCTATAAACGAATTACAACACGGCGAAAAAAAGTTCTTCACCGGCATCATGCGCGATATTACGGAACGCAAGGTTGCCGAAGCGGCGCTTCGCAAAGCACACGACGAGCTGGAATCGCGTGTGGAAGAGCGCACAAAGGAACTGACCCAGGAAATCAACATTCGCCAGGAAGCCGAAGGGCGGTTGCGTTTATCCGCGCAGGTGATCGAAAACCTGAGCGAGGGTGTGGTGATTATTGATCCAGATTTTAAAATCAGGTCGGTCAATCCTGCGTACACCACCATTACCGGTTACACGCCAAGCGAATCGGTCGGAAATTTTCCGAACAATCACACGGCACTTTGCCGTACCGGGCCCATGTTTGAAGAAATGTGGGCTGGTCTTGAAAGCGAAGGCCAGTGGGAAGGTGAATTTTGGAACGCGCGCAAGGATGGCGAAGAATACGCGGAACGCCTGTCGGTGCGGGCCATCATCGGCCCCAAAGGCGAAGTCCAGCAGTTCGCCGCCGTGATCGCTGACATCACCAAACGCAAACAAGATGAAGAACGCATCCTTTATCAGGCCAATTATGACTCATTAACCGGCCTTCCAAACCGTTCATTGTTTATTGATCGCCTGAACCAATCCATCGCCGGTATGTCGCGTTCCGGCAAAAAAATTGCGTTACTGTTTATTGATCTGGATGGATTTAAACTGGTCAACGATACGCTGGGCCACGATATCGGCGACTTGTTGTTGAAAGAGGCCGCGGTACGATTAGGCGCTTGCATTCGTACCGGTGACACGGTCGCAAGGCTGGGCGGTGATGAATTTACCATCGTCATGCCGAACCTTGAAGATCCCAAAGATGCAACCATCGTCGCCCAAAGAAGCCTTGAGGCTCTGGAGATGGTCTTTAATATTGGCGGGCATGAAACCTTTGTGTCGGCGTCTATCGGCATCACGGTCTTTCCCGACGATGCCAGCGATTCAACGGGTTTGTTGAAAAACGCTGATGCCGCGATGTACCGAGCAAAAGATCAGGGCAAGGCCAATTATCAGTACTTTACGACCGACATGAACCAAAAGGTACAGGAACGCCTGGTCCTTAAAAACGGTTTGGTCAAGGCGCGAGATCTCGGCGAGTTCAAGCTTTTTTATCAACCTAAAATGAATATCAAAACCAATACCATCGTGGCGGTCGAGGCGTTGATGCGTTGGGATAGTCCTGAGCTCGGCATTGTTACCCCCAATGTATTTATCCCCCT
The DNA here is from genome assembly GCA_030637205.1 of Thalassospiraceae bacterium. Taxonomy (GTDB): domain Bacteria; phylum Pseudomonadota; class Alphaproteobacteria; order Rhodospirillales; family Magnetovibrionaceae; genus DAOVVL01. The sequence goes on from DAOVVL010000047.1 coordinate 7,261, forward strand.
GTTGGAAGAAAGCGGCATGGTGGTCGAAGTTGGTGCATGGGCGATCAAACATGCCTGTGAACAACATGTTAAATGGATTGAAAGCGGTATTGGTCCGATCAAAATTGCGGTCAACCTTTCAGCCCGGCAGCTTCGTGAGCCTTCGTTTGTGGATATTGTGAAAAATACCTTGAAGGAAACTTCCGTCGCGACTGAATATTTTGAAATTGAAATTACCGAAAGCATGTTGATGTCGGATGCGCCAAATGTTGTGGCGGGTTTGACATCGCTGCACGATATTGGCATTCATATCTCAATGGATGACTTTGGTACGGGCTATTCGTCGTTGAGTTACCTGAGAAAATTCCCCATCGATACCATCAAGATCGACCGTTCATTTGTTTCTGATATTACGACAAACACGGATGATGCCGAAATAATCCGAACCATCATCAATATGGGGCGGACGCTCAACCGCAACATCCTTGCCGAAGGTGTGGAAACGCAAGAACAACTGGATTTATTGAAAGAATATAACTGCGATGAAATTCAGGGCTATTTCATCAGTCCACCGTTAATAGCAAATGATTTTGCAGATTTTCATACCAGCTGGGTCAAGGACCACAGTTAAACCTGACCGCCCAATGCTGGCTACGCTGGCCTTAAACTTCTTTCCATTCATGTTTCAAGCCAAGCTCGCCTGCGGTGTTGGCAATGTGCGCCAGACATCTATCTGCATTTTCAGCCGCAATAGCGACTGATGCGCGAATGACGTACTGGCCATGTTTACCACCAGAAATGTGTTCGGAATTCAGGCGAACGATGTTGGCATCGAACTGCTGAAACACTTCACACAACCGCGCCAACAGGCCGGGGCTATCACCGCCAGAAATAATAATCTGGTGGGTAATGCTTTCGGATGGGGCGTGCGCGGCTTTTAATTCAAACGAGGTGACGTTGACTTCGGCCTCGGCAATTTCAGGAAGCGATTGCAATTCGGCCTTTAAATGATCCAGCTCAATTTCTTCCAGTATTTCGCAAACGGCGGTAAATTCTGCACCGCCACCCAGAACCGCGAACGTGGTGTCGCCCAGATTACAGCCCAAATCAAACAACCTTCCGGCAATTGATGAAACAAAGCCGACGCAATCGGGCCCAATAACGGAAACCAGAACGGTTTTATGGCTGTTATTCATTTAAGGTTTATCCTTCGCTTTTGGACGGGTTTTTGGTGCACTTATGAATTGGCATTAATCTTACCCTGAGCCTTGGCGGATCGGAAGCGCCGTTTACAGCGGTTCAACTTGCCGCACATGCGTGGCTATGGTGAAATAACGCTCAAACAAACTGGCAGGGGGCAGGGCAGGTGTTTTTGAGAAAACCTAAGTTCGGTACAAGCAGCCTATTGGCCCGCATGTTGGTAGTGCTGATATGTGGCGTCATCTTTTCAGCACACATTTCCAGCTCAGCCACCGCCCAGACCCAAAGCAAATCCGGGCGCCCCAGTGTCGATGAAATCACCGCTTATTTTGAAACCATCGTTTTTGGTAGCGAATTTGGCAACATCGCAATCAAGAAAGATGTGGTTTCCAGATGGTCGGGCGAAGTCGGCATTTCCATTCAGGGCCGCGCGACCGATGATCTGGCGGGCATGGCAAGCGAACACCTGAAAACCCTTTCCAGACTTACCGGCATACGTTTCCGCCAGGTCAAGTCAACCGATCAGGTGCAGGCCATCAACCTGATATTTCTCAAGCGCAGTGAAATGGGTGCCATCAACGGGCCGGGGATTGATCCTAAGGTGGTTGAAATTTTAGCCATGAGCGGCGGGTGTTATTATATGGCGTTCAACAAACCGCCCGAGCGCATTGTGAAGGCGATTGTGGTGGTGAATATCGAACGCCCCCGCGAATTTACCAATAGCTGCCTGTTGGAAGAACTCACCCAGGTAATGGGCTTGCATAACGACAGCAATCAGCTCAGGCCATCCATATTCAGCGACAGCGATCACCTGACGCGTCTTTCGCGCTCAGACGAGATCCTGGTGCGCACGCTGTACGATCCAAGATTGCGCCCCGGCACGCGTAAGGGCGAGGCAATGCGCCAAGTTCGCGACATTATTGCCGATTGGGACCAAAAACTGCCACGCTAGTCAAAGACGAAAGCTGGTGGAAAATAAATCGAATTGGCCTTAAACTCGCGATCACACAAAAAATAGGGAATCCCATGGGGCAAGACACAATAATTGAACGCAAAACCTTTCCCGAAGGGGGCGTGATCTTCAAGCAAGACAGCACCGGGCGCTGTGCGTATATCGTGCAAAAAGGCGAAGTCGAAATTATAAAGCTCGACAA
>DAOVVL010000027.1 GCA_030637205.1 Thalassospiraceae bacterium
GAGGCCATTCGCGCGCGTCAGGAAGAAAAGCAAGGCTTCTTCGGCGGCCTTAAGGACAAGCTCACAAAGGGCGCTAAAGGCAGCAAAGGCGGCGGCAAAGGCGGCGGCAAAGACCGCGGCAGTCGCGGCGGCGGTAAAGATCGTGGCAACAGTGGTGGCGGCGGCGGTAAAAATAAATAACCCCGGCCCTCACATCTGCCCCCACAACTGTATGAATAAAAAACGGAGCCTCTTGATTGAGGCTCCGTTTTTACTTGGGGAAACGTTTTCGAAAAAATCAGTTGTTCATGCTGTCGAAGAACTCATTGTTGTTCTTGGTTTCCTTAAGCTTCGAAATCAGGAATTCAGTCGCATCGGTCACGCCCATCGGCATCAGGATGCGACGCAACATCCACATTTTTGCCATGGTGCCTTTATCAACCAGCAGCTCTTCTTTACGCGTGCCTGATTTGGTCACATCGATGGCCGGGAAGATGCGCTTGTCCGATACCTTGCGGTCGAGAATAATTTCCGAGTTACCGGTACCTTTGAATTCCTCGAAGATAACTTCATCCATACGCGAACCGGTTTCAACCAGTGCCGTGGCAATGATGGTCAGCGAGCCGCCTTCTTCAACATTACGCGCCGCACCAAAGAAACGTTTGGGCCGCTGAAGCGCGTTGGCATCAACGCCACCGGTCAGCACCTTGCCGGAGCTGGGCACCACGGTGTTGTAGGCGCGCGCAAGGCGCGTAATGGAATCAAGCAAGATCACCACGTCGCGTTTGTGTTCGACCAGCCGTTTGGCTTTCTGGATGACCATGTCGGCAACCTGAACGTGGCGAACCGCCGGTTCATCGAACGTGGATGAAACCACTTCGCCATTAACCGAGCGCGCCATGTCGGTAACTTCTTCGGGGCGCTCATCGATTAGCAAAACGATCAGGTAACATTCAGGATGGTTTGCTTCCAGCGAATGCGCAATGTTTTGCAGCATCACCGTTTTACCGGTGCGCGGCGGCGCCACGATCAAGGCGCGCTGGCCCTTGCCGATGGGCGTAATCAAATCCATGATGCGACTGGTGAAATCCTTGCTTTCAGGATTGTCAGCTTCCATGGTCAGGCGTTCGTCCGGGTACAGCGGCGTCAGGTTATCAAAGTTGATGCGGTGTTTGACTTCTGCCGGGTCGGCAAAGTTAATGGTGTTGACCTTGAGCAGTGCAAAATAACGCTCACCCTCTTTGGGGCTGCGGATTTCACCTTCGACCGTGTCGCCGGTGCGAAGACCAAAGCGCCGCACCTGACTGGGCGAAACATAAATGTCATCCGGCCCGGCCAGGTAGTTGGCCTCGGGGCTGCGCAAAAAACCGAACCCGTCCTGCAACACTTCCAGCACGCCGTCGCCGTAAATGGACGTTCCCTGTTCGGCCAGCCTTTTGAGGATGGCGAACATCATGTCCTGTTTTCTGAGCGAGCTGGCGTTTTCAATTTCCAGTTCTTCGGCAAACGACAACAGGTCGGCCGGTGATTTTTGTTTGAGTTCCTTGAGGTTCATTGGGCTATTCGCATCTGTTGGAGGGAATGAGGGGGGTGCCGGACGGCAAAGGTTAAGCAATAAATGGACGGGGGATGGGTGGCTTTGGTGGGGGATTATTTTGGGATCAGGTCGCCGCACGGGAGAATGGTGAGGGTTTGCGGCCACGCGGCCCGGAAGGGCCTGAACTGAGACCATTATCTACCCGATGCCCTTGCGGGTGTCAAAGGGGAAATCCGCCCGATGATCTCGTCACGCTTGCGAAACGGTCTGAAAAGTCCAAGTACATCAAGTTAGATGACACCGGAACCGGCCTTAAAACGGCTTCACCACCACCATGATCACGATCACGATCATCAGCGCGGTCGGCACTTCGTTGGCAATGCGGTAGAAGGTCTCGGGCCGCGCGTTGCTGTCGGTTTCGAACTCCTTGCGCCATCTGGCCATCATGGCGTGGGCCACCGTTAATCCCACCAGGGCCGCCAGCTTCACATGCATCCAGCCTTCCGTCCAAGCCTCCATGGAAGCGTACATCCACAAGCCCAAACCCCAGCTCACGATCATGGCGGGGTTCATGATGGCGCGCAAAAGGCGGCGTTCCATCACCTTGAACAGCTCCGACGCCTGGCTGCCGCGGGTCACCTGGCAGTGATAGACATACAGGCGCGGCAGATACAATAGCCCCGCCATCCACGCGATCACCGCAATGATATGCAGCGCCCTGACCCAGAGAAAGCCATCGCCTTCAAGCATGTTTGCCGCCAGTCATCATCGCAAGTCCTTTTAAAATTCTATCGTTCGAAGCGGCTGCAAGTATTACCCGCCGCCCTTGGCCGGGCAAGCCCTCGCTGATGCGCCACATATACGCGCACATGCGCCCCCCGGACTGGGGTTGCAATCCGATGCCAGCGCGCCGCCCACCAGATCGCTTAGGCCCTTGATAAAATCTTCGTGCGTGGTGACGGTGGGCACCCGCACGTAGGCCGCGACGCCCGCGCGCGATGCAACGTCGGCGTATTCGATGTCCAGCTCAACCAGCGTTTCTGAATGTTCAGACACAAACGCCAGCGGCACCACCACCAACGCCACGCCGTCAGCGCCGGCGCGTTTGATTTCATCTTCGGTCGAAGGCCCGATCCATTGCATCGGCCCGACCCGGCTCTGGTAACTGATTTTCCAATCGTCTAACGCGGTGTCGGTGATCGCGTCAGCAATTGCCTCAACGATTGCAGTGGCACCGGCTTCAACCTGGGCCGGGTAAGGATCGCCGGTACGTTCAACAATGCGCACGGGCAGGCCATGGGCAGAAAACAAAACCCGCACTTTTGCATCGGGTGCCACATGCCCGGCCTTTTTGATCCCAGCGGCCACCAGTTGCGCCTGGGCGCGCACAAAGCCCGGCTGGGTCGGCCAGCAGCATACTTCGCTGCTTTGGCTATCCAGCCCCGCCCTTGCGGCTGCACGGTGCCAATCATCAAGCGACGATGCGGTGGTCGTGGTCGAGAATTGCGGATACAGCGGCAGCAACACCACACGGTCCGGTGAAAAGGATTTTACTGCGGGCGCGATTTCATCTGAAAACGGGTGCCAGTAGCGCATCGATACAAACACCTGTACGTCCACGCCGGGCATGGCGGCTTTAAGCACGCTTTCGAGCGCCCGGGCCTGGTCCTGGGTCTGTTGCAAAATCGGTGAACGCCCGCCCATATGGCTATAGATTTCGCGTGCCACCGGGGCGCGGCGGCTCGAGATCAGCTTGGCTAAAAACCATCGCACCAAGCCGGGTGCGTGAATGATGGCCGGGTCATTGAACAGGTTAAACAAAAACGGCTGAACCGCATCGGGGCTATCGGGTCCGCCCAGATTGAACACCACCACCGCAAGTTTTTTAACGCGCGCTGTTTCGGGGTCGGTTTCAGATGACATGGCTCAATGCCTTCAGGCTTCGCCGCGAATGATGGCCGCCAGACGCGCAACGTTTTCCGGCGGCGTGCTTGGCACAATGCCGTGGCCCAGATTAAACACAAACGGACCGCCGCCCAGCACGTCGAGGATGCGCCGGGCCTGGGTTTCAAGCACCTCGCCACCGGTCACCAGCGCCAGATTATCGAGGTTGCCCTGCACACATGCCAGTGGTTGTAGGTGGTCGCGCGCCCATTCCAGCGGCACGCCTTGATCAATACTGATCGCGTTGACCCCGGTTTCTTTCACAAAATCCACATACATCGGGCCAGCGCCGCGGGGAAAGCCGATAATCGGCACATCCGGATGAACCGCGCGAACGCGTTCCACAATGGCGCGGTTGGGCTCGATGACCCAACGGCGAAATTCAGGTTCTGATAGCACCCCCGCCCAGCTGTCAAACAACTGCACCGCTTCGGCGCCGTTTTTAACCTGCTCGATCAGGTAACCGGATGTGGCCTCGACCAGTAAATTGATCAGGCGCTGAAAGAACGCCGGATTTTTAAGCGCGATGGTTCGCACCGTTTCATAAATCTTGGATCCGCGCCCTTCAACCACATAGGTCGCCACCGTCCACGGCGCACCGGCAAATCCGATCAACGCGGTTTCAGATGGGATCTCACCCGACAGGCGGCGCAAAATTTCAAAAACCGGTTTCAAGTGCTCGTGAAAATTCGCAAGGTCAAAATCCAGTGCATCCAGCTCGGCGTCGTTGGTGATCGGTTCCAGCACCGGGCCTTCGCCGGTCTTGAATTCCACTTTCTGGCCCAACGCGTCGGGCACCACCAAAATGTCGGAAAACAGGATCGCCGCATCCATCGCATAACGACGCAATGGCTGCAGAGTCACCTCCACCGCCAGATCCGGCGAATAGCAGAAATTGAGGAAGTTTTTCGATTTGGCCCGGGTTTGCATGTATTCGGGCAGATAACGACCCGCCTGGCGCATCAGCCAGAACGGGGGCGGGCTTAAAGTTTCGCCGCTTAAGGCTTGAAGGAATCTTTTACTCACGAATTGCGCTCTCTTTCGAACATTTAAGGAACCCCTAACTAACTATATATTTATATATATAAATAGGTGGTTGTTGTTGTAGTAGTCGGGAAAGCGGGGATTGTTATTTTCCATTAATTATACCGGTATTGACCACGGGGTTTGGTGAAGGCCCCAATGCCTGTTTAAAAGAGCCCAGGCCGGGGTCGCTCTTCGCCATCAGCCAACGTCTGGAAGGTTTTATCACCATGGGCTGAAAGATGGGGAAAAAAGCTTGTCTATAATGCTTTACGTTAGTTTTCCGAACTGCGGGAGAATGTTATACAGTCTCCAACAGCGGGTGGGTGTTTTTACCCTCATTGGTGACAGAAACGCGGTTTTGAATTTTCAGCCGACTTTTGCACATTTTGCCCCCACCTTATCACCAACGATTCACCGCCGATTTTGAACATATAGAACATTAAAATGAGCAGAAAATTTCACCTTCACAAGGTATCAGACGCCACCGGTGAAACGCTGGAAGTGGTGGCGCGCGCGTGTCTGGCGCAATTCCCTGAAGCCGAGCCCGTTGAACATGCGTGGCCGATGGTACGTGAGGAAAACCAGATAGCCGAAGTGCTGGCCGGTGTGAAAGCAAATCCGGGTTTTGTGATTTTCACCATTGTTGATGATCATCTGGTCGAAAAGCTGGTGCATGGGTGTCGTCAGTTACAAGTGCCGTGCATTGATCTATTAAACCCGGTTCTGGCACAGCTGGGCAATTATTTAGGCACCGCACAAACCGCGCGCCCCGGCAGCCAACACGTCATGGACGCGGATTATTTTTCCAAGATCGAAGCCCTTCATTATGTGCTGGCCCACGATGATGGCAAATCGGTGCGCGATATTGAACAGGCCGATGTGGTGTTGTTTGGCGTGTCGCGCACATCCAAAACGCCAACGTGTATTTATCTGGCCAACCACGGTTTGAAAGCCGCCAACATTCAGATCACGCCGGGCATCCCCACCCCGCCCGAAGCGATCCATGCCCAGCGCCCTTTGAAAATCGGGCTGACCAAGAACCCTAAACGCTTGGTGCAAATTCGTCGCCAACGCCTTGAGCTGAACGGCCAGCACGAAGAAACCGATTATGTTGATTTCGATTCAGTAGCAGAAGAACTTCTGGAAGCCGAAGCACTTTACGATGAAAACGGCTGGGATGTGATCGACGTCAGCCGTAAGTCCATTGAAGAAACGGCGGCGACCATCATGCAACTTCATCGTCAACGGCTGGAACGGGCCTGATGCAAAAAGACGCGGCCGGTTTTGTGTTGGCATCCGCCAGCCCCAGCCGTGCAGACGTTCTTAAAAACGCGGGTCTTGAATTTGATATCGATCCGCCGGACCTTGACGAAGCCGCTTTAAAAACCGAAATGTCCGCCTGCCCTGCGCGCGAGGTTGCGTGCGCACTGGCACTGGCCAAGGCACAAATGGTGTCTGCGCGCCATCCCGGGTGTCTGGTTCTAGGCGCCGATCAGGTTTTATTGTTAGGCGGCGACATGTTTGACAAACCCGCAAACATGAACGAAGCGCGCGCCCACCTGCAGCGCCTGAAAGGGCGTACGCATACTTTGATCGCGGCCATGGCGCTGGTTAAGGATGGCAAGACCGTGTGGCAATATGACGAAGACGTTCATTTGCAGATGCGCGATTTTTCTGACGCCTTTCTCGATGACTATCTGGCGCTGGCGGGCGATAAGGTGCTGTACAGTGTCGGGGCGTATCAGCTGGAAGGTGCCGGGGCGCTTTTGTTCGAGCGCATTGACGGCGACTTTTTCACCGTGCTGGGGTTACCGTTGTTGGCGTTGCTGGGTTTTCTTCGCAGCCACGGCCATATCCTCAGCTAAACAGGGCTGTTATAAATAAGTTATGAGCGAACAAGGCAAACAGATCGTCCCGATTATCAGAGCCGGCGTTATGGGCTGGCCGGTGGACCATTCCCTGTCGCCGGTGGTGCATGGTTTCTGGTTGGATGAACTGGGCATCGATGGCAGCTATGAGCGCATCGCGGTGGCCCCTGAAAATTTTGAAGCTGAACTGAAAAGCCTCGCGCAAAAAGGATACGCAGGCGTCAACGTAACGGTGCCGCATAAACAGGCGGCCATGAACGCGGTTGATACGTGCGATGCAATGGCTGAACGCATTGGCGCGGTTAATACCATTATCGTAAATCCTGACGGTGCCCTTCACGGGTTTAATACAGACGGTTATGGCTTTATCGAAAACCTCAAAGCGGGCGTACCCGATTTTGATTTTTCGCAAAAGCCTTGCGTAGTTTTGGGTGCGGGCGGCGCTGCGCGCGCCGTGGTGGCGGCGTTGCTGGACGCGGGCGCACCCGAAGTGCGCATTGTGAACCGCACCGAAGCAAACGCCCGACAGCTGGCCATGGATCTGGCACCTTATTGGGATGGCGATCTGGCAGTAGCGCCGTGGGATGCGCGTGGCGATGCGCTGGATGGGGCGGGCCTGCTGGTCAATACCACCACGCTGGGCATGCAGGGCAAGGGCGCGCTGGAAATTTCGCTGGACGCTTTGCCCACAGACGCCGTGGTCAACGACATCGTCTATGCGCCGCTGGAAACCGATCTTTTGGCCGCCGCGAAAGTACGCGGCAACACCGTCGTGGACGGGCTGGGCATGTTGTTACATCAGGCGCGCCCCGGTTTTGCGGCGTGGTTTGGCGCTGAGCCGCAAGTTACCGAGGCCCTGCGCAGCCATGTATTAGACGCGATCAAGGGTGAAAGTGAATGAGCGCGCGGCCATTTATTCTGGGCCTCACCGGTTCCATCGGTATGGGTAAAAGCTGGGCGGCCAATGCCTTTCGCCGGTGCGGACTGGCGGTCCACGATGCAGATAAAACCGTTCACACCCTGCTGGGTCCCGGCGGCGCAGCGGTGGATGAGGTGGCGCGGGCATTTCCCGGTATGAAAAAACATAATGCCATTGACCGCAAAAAACTGGGCGCGCTGGTTTTTGCCGATCCCGAAAAACTGGCCAAGCTTGAAGCCATTTTGCATCCGCTTGTCTTTATGGCGCAGCGCGCGTTCATCGCGGCCCATGCGCGCCGCCGTACCCGCGCGGTGGTTCTGGATATACCGCTGTTGTTTGAAACGTCCGGGCAATTAAAAACCGATGCCGTTTGTGTGGTAAGCGCGCCCCCGTTTGTGCAGCGCCCGCGCGTGTTCGCACGCCCCGGCATGGACGCAAAACGCCTTGCCGCCATTGAAGCGCATCAACTGCCTGATGCGGTCAAGTGTGCGCTTGCTGATTTTATCATTCCCACCGGTCGTTCCGTTCGCGAAGGCTTGCGCGTAATCGATGAAATTGTCAAAGTGGCCAATACCGCGTCGCCCCACGCTTGGGGCCCGCACTGGGGAAGACAATAAACCATGCGTGAAATCGCTCTTGATACCGAAACCACAGGCCTTGATCCAAAGGCCGGGCATCGCATTGTTGAGATTGGTTGTGTTGAAATGATCAACCGGGTTGCGACCGGCAACACGTATCATCAATACATCAACCCCGAACGCGATATGCCCGCAGAAGCTGAAGCCATTCACGGGCTTTCGCAGAAATACCTTTCAGACTTTCCGCCTTTTGCGGATGTTGCCGAAGCATTTCTGGAATTTATCGGCACCTCGCAACTGGTCATTCATAATGCCGAATTTGACATGCGCTTCATCAACGCCGAACTGGACCAGATAAACATGGAACCGGTGCCTATGGATCGCACGCTGGACACCGTGCGTATGGCGCGCAAAAAATTTCCCGGATCGCCCGCCAACCTTGATGCGTTGTGCAAACGTTTCAACATTGATAATTCCGAGCGCGATCTTCATGGTGCGTTGCTGGATGCGCGCCTGTTGACGGATGTTTATGTTGAGCTGACCGGTGGGCGTCAAACCGATTTGGGATTAACCCAGTCGGGCAATGCCACCAGCGAAACATCTATTGAGATGCGCGCCCAGCGCGAAGCCCGCGCCTTTGCCCCCAGCGCGCAAGAAGAAGCGGCGCACGCAGAATTTATTGAATCCATCACCGACCCGATCTGGCAAAACTGACCCCGCCGGGAGGCACACAAAAACACAACGGGCGCGCCTTCATTTAAGAAAGCACGCCCGCAGTTGTTTGAGCCTGGCTTAGTTGTCAGTTTTCGCCTTTTTCGGCAGCCATTTTTTCAACATCCGTCGCAAGGCCTTCGGCCTGTTGTTTCATGCTGGATTGGTACAGTTGGCCAAAATCAATGGGCTGCAAGGTCAGCGGAACAAAGCCGCCATCGCGCGTGACGTCGGAAATGATGCCGCGGGCATATGGGAACAACAAGCGCGGACATTCGATCATCAGCACCGGGCCCATGTGTTCTTCGGGCACATTTACGGTGAACACACCGGCGTATTTCAGTTCAACAATGAAACCGACCTGGTCGTCGATCTTCATTTCGCCGCCCAGCGTCAAAACAATTTCAAACGTGTTTTCCGCGCCGTCCATTTTGTTGGCGCCAAGGTCGACGTTGACGTTCAGTTCTGGTTGCGCGCCCTGCAGCTTGGAAAAAATATCGGGCGAATTGGGGGCCTCAAAAGAGAGGTCCTTGATGTACTGCCCATTGATGATCAGGGGCTGCTGGCCTTCTGGTTGGCCGGGCTGTGCTTGGTTGTCGGTGTCGCTCATGGTTGAAATACCCTCTGTTTGAATGATGTCCACTCGTTACCACGGATTGCTGACCACCACAACGCCACGGTTGGCAGGCTTTAATCGGGGGCTTGATCGCCGGCCTTTGCGTCGTCTTTGTCATCGTTACCCGCTTCGCTCACCTCAACGAAGTCGCCTTCAATGACGATGCCCTCGACCCCATGAACCGTGTGGGTCTGGCGTGTGCCCGGTTGCCCGGGGTGCATCGTTGAGCGGGTGCGCGTGTGCATATGGGCGCGAAGCGCAAGACGGCTGCGCAACAAATGTCGCAAACCCGGCACCAGCAGCAAAAAACCCAGCGCATCGGTCATAAAGCCGGGCGTCAGCAACAGCGCGCCGGCCCCCAGTAAACAGATGCCGTCAAAGGCGCGATCTAGGGGAAAGATGCCCTGTTTCAGGTCCACGTCGGCGCGCGAAAGCACCTGAAGGCCCTGGGTGCGCACCAGCGAAACCCCGATGATCGCGGTCAGAACCACCAGGCCCACGGTCGACCAACCGCCGATCCAGCCACCAACCTCAATAAACAGGCCGATCTCGATCAACGGAATTGCAATGAATAACGCTAGTATAATGAAACCCACACTTGCCCCTTGCCTGACTTAGGCTTATGTAATCCAAAATTAGCCGCTCGCAAGCCCTGAGCCTCAACGCTTTTGGCTTAACCGGGTTGCGGCGAACCACCGGCACCACTAACCTAAGGCGAAGCCGGGCGGATAGCCATATTGTGAACCGCCACATTGCGAACTGAGAGACCTAAATGCCCATTTTCGATATTATTCTTTTTGCCCTGATTGCCGTGTTTTTGGTGCTGAGGTTGCGTTCAACCCTTGGCCGCCGCGATGGCTTTAATGGACGCCCCGATGAGGGCGAGAACGGCCCCGACAAACCCAACGAATTTGGCAAGCCGCAAAACAAATCCAAAGGCGGGCCCAAAGACAACGTGATCCGCCTGCCGGAAAACCGCGCCGACGATACCCCGGCGGTGGATGTTTCCATCGGCGAACCGGAACCCGCAGAAGAAGACGCATTTGAAGACGGCCCATTGAAAGATGGTATCGCCGCCATTGTGAAGGCTGACCCCAGCTTCACCGTTCGCGATTTCACCGATGGTTCCAAAATGGCATTTGAAATGATCCTTTCATTTTATTGCGAAGGAAATGCCAAGGCTTTGAAGCCGCTTTTGAGCTCAGAAGTCTACGCCAACTTCCATTACGCCATCCGTGACCGCGAAGAAAAAGAACAAACCCTCGAAGAAACGTTGGTCGGTATCAACAGCGCCCAAATTGTCGAGGCCACGCTGGTCAACAACGAAGCCCAGATTACGGTCAAGTTTGTCAGCGAACAAATCAGCGCGCTGCGCGATACCGACGGCACGGTCATCGAAGGCGATCCCGCCCACGTTGAAAAGGCGGTGGATTTCTGGACGTTCTCGCGCAACACCCGTTCACGCGATCCCAACTGGGCATTGGTTGCAACGGGTAGCCTCGACTAGGGCCGCCATTTTTCAATCACCGAAAGTACAACACATGCGTCGCCCGTTCATTTTGCCAATATTCGCCGTGGCAACATTGATGTGGGTGGCGGCGTGCGCCCAGCCGGTGATGGTGTCACTTCCCACAACCGAAACCAAAATCGAAGCAGAAGCCGTAGCGCCAAAAGCGGCGCTTCGCGCACAAACTTTTTCGGCACTGAACGGCTGGCAAAACGACCGCCACGCCGAGGCGCTGGTAGCCTTTCAAAAATCGTGTGCGCGCATTAAACCGCAACCCGCAACCCGCATGATGGGTGGAGCCGCAGATATCATCGGCGGCAAGATCGGCGACTGGCTGGCGGCGTGTGAACACGCAGGCACCATGCAAACGGGCCAGGGCATCAAAAGCGATATTGCCGCGCGGCGTTTTTTTGAAACCTGGTTCACCCCCTATCTGGTTAGCGACGCCAACACAAATGAAGGCGCGAACGGTTTGTTCACCGGTTATTTCGAACCCGAACTGAACGGCGCGCTTCAACCCGGCGGGCCGTACCAAACGCCATTATACGCGCGGCCCAATGATCTCATCAGTGTCAGCCTTGGCCAGTTTGATGAAAGCCTGACCGGCAACACCGTGTGGGGGCGCATCAAGGACGGGCGGTTGGTACCCTATGCGAACCGTGCCGAGATCGAACAAGGCCGGGCCGGGGTAAAGCTCAAACCTTTGGTCTGGGTCGATGATCCGGTCGAAGCTTTTTTCCTGCACGTTCAGGGCTCGGGCCGGGTGCGTTTGAATAAAACCGAAGTGATGCGTTTGGGCTTTGCCGGAAAAAACGGCAAACCCTATAAATCCATCGGCAGATTGTTAATTGATCGCGGCGAAATTTCCGCAGACCGCCTGACCATGGACTCTATTGCCAAGTGGGTGCGCGACCACCCCAAACGCGGCCGTGAACTGTTGGTGGAAAACCCGTCATTTATATTTTTCCGCAATCTCACGGGTGACGGCCCCATCGGCAGCCAGGGCGCGGCGCTTACGCCCGGGCGTTCACTGGCGGTGGACCGGCGTTTTTTAAGCATGGGTTTGCCGTTGTGGCTTGAAACCCAGCACCCGCTGGATGGCAACCGGCCCTTTCACCGTTTGATGGTGGCGCAGGATACCGGCGGCGCAATCAAGGGCGTGGTGCGCGGCGACATCTTTTTTGGTGCGGGAAGCGATGCCAGAAAACAAGCCGGCA
>DAOVVL010000021.1 GCA_030637205.1 Thalassospiraceae bacterium
ATTCTGGCCAAGCTGTTTATTGAGGTCGGGCGCATGACAGACACGCCCTATACCTACAACGTCTTCAAAACCATTGAAGAAGCCGAAGCGTGGCTGGATGCGGAACCCTGAGCGCTATGGCAGATTCAATTCCAGACAACATGACGTTCGCGATTGACCATGAGATGCGCCGCATCACCTATATCAAGACAGGCGAGATCAATAAGGAAAATTCCATCCTTTCCGGTCGGCTCATCAACGAACTCGAAGGCTTTGACCCTACATACACGACGTTGGTTGATTTGCGGAAAATCACGGTGGTTAATCTCAGCGCGGCTGATTTGTCGGGTATTGCCAAAGAAATTTCAACATTCGACCGGCGAACCGGAAAAATCGCGCTGTTGATCGGCGATCGCACGGGGCGTCTGGTGCTTGCAAAACTGTTCGCGGAAGTCGCTCGAGTGTTGAACACCCCCTATACCTACAATGCTTTCCGCAAGCTCCAAAGCGCCGAGGCGTGGCTGGATTCAGACACCTGAGCCAAGCGCGGCCCCCCCCAGCCCGGTTTTGGCAGACTCCCAAGCAAATCCTTGCTTTTTTCCTCCATTTGCACAATAAATGGGCAATCCAAGCAACACCTGTGACCTGAAAGCCACATATAGCCACAATGACCTACCGCATAGGCAATGTTGAACTGCAAAACAACGTCATGCTGGCCCCCATGGCCGGCGTGACCGACCTGCCGTATCGCCGGCTGGTCAAACGCTTTGGCGTCGGGCTGGTGGTGTCGGAAATGATCGCGTCCAAGGCCATGATCATGGCGGCGAAAAAGACCATGCGCATGTCGACCTCATGCGAAAGCGAATTTCCCATGTCGGTCCAGCTTTCGGGCAACGAGCCTGAAGTGGTTGCGGAAGCGGCCAGGCTCAACGAAGACCGCGGCGCGGCGATCATTGATCTGAACATGGGGTGTCCGGCGAAAAAGGTGGTTCACGGCTACGCCGGGTCGGCCCTGATGAAAGACGAAGTGCTGGCGGGAAAAATTCTCGAAGCAGCTGTGAACGCCGTTTCGGTTCCGGTGACGTTGAAAATGCGTACCGGCTGGGATGATGACAGCCGCAACGCGCCTAATCTTGCGCGCATCGCCGAAGAAAGCGGGATTGCTTCGCTGGTGGTGCATGGGCGCACCCGTTGCCAGTTTTACAAAGGGGTTTCGGATTGGGATTTCATTGGCGAAGTTAAACGCGCGGTCACCATTCCGCTGACCGGCAACGGCGATGTCAACACGGTTGATGACGCGCTTGAGCTGTTAAAGCGATCCGGTGCCGACGGCGTGATGATCGGGCGCGGATCTTATGGCAAGCCGTGGTTCCCAAATCAGGTTGCGCATTTTCTTGCAACAGGCGAACGCCTTGCTGATCCATCCCTGAGCGTGCAGCTCGATACGCTTTTGCAGCATTACGACGCCATGCTGTCACACTACGGCGAGGTTGCCGGGATGCGCGCCGCGCGCAAGCACATCGGTTGGTATTCAAAAGGGCTTCCGGGTTCGGCTGAGTTCAGGTCCAAGGTAATGCGCATGGCAGACACCGTTGAAGTCATCGAAAACATTCGCCGCTTTTACGAACCGCTAATCGAAAAACGCGCCGCTTGATACGGATAAGCATTGATGAGCGACAAAGTAGTCAAACTGACACCGTCAGACCACCCGGGTGATTTCATTGATCCCGGACTGATACTCAATGCGTTGGGTGCGGCGGTTATTGTTGTGAATGCGGATCGCGAAGTGATGTTTGCCAATGCGTCGGCCGAACAACTGTTCGCAAAATCGCGCCAAGTTCTTAAATCCATTCCTCTGGAAACCCTGTTGCCCAAAGACAGCCCGGTATTTCAACTGATTGCCCAGGTGCAAAGCGGCATGAACGAAGTCACCGAACACGGCATCGAGCTGGACGCGCCCAGCACCGGCCATCGACTGGTCAGTGTGCAGGCCGCACCTGTGGTTGAAATTGCCGGCGCGGTGGTGCTGAATTTTCAGGAACGATCCATCGCCGATCAAATCGATCACCGTTTGACCCATCGCGATACCGCGCGCTCAGTTTCAGCCATGGCGGCGATGATGGCCCACGAAGTGAAAAACCCGCTGTCGGGTATTCGCGGCGCGGCCCAGTTGCTGGAACAAAATGCGGCTGAGCAGGACCGCGAATTGACGCGCCTGATACAGGACGAGTCAGACCGTATCCGCGATCTGGTGGACCGCATGGAAGTCTTTACCGAAGGCGGCCTGTTACAATCTGGGCCGGTTAACATTCACCAGGTATTGGGCCGGGTGCGTTCCATTGCCCAGCACGGCTTTGCCTCGAACGTGCGCTTTATCGAACAATACGATCCGTCCTTGCCGCCGGTAAAAGGCGACCGCGATCAATTGATTCAGGTATTTTTAAATCTGGTCAAAAACGCTGCCGAGATGGTGCCCAAAAACGGTGGCGAGATTATTTTGAAAACGGCATACCAACACGGCGTGCGTTTTGCCATGCCGGGCAACCAAAGCCGCGTACATCTTCCGTTGTCGGTTACGGTTCAGGACAACGGGCCGGGCATTGCCGATGAGATTAAGGCCCATTTGTTCGAACCCTTTGTCAGTGCCAAGAAAAGCGGCAGTGGCTTGGGCCTGGCCCTGGTTTCAAAAATGGTCGACGATCATAACGGGGTAATCGACTTTGAAAGCCGGCCGGGCCGAACCATGTTTAGAATCCTCTTGCCGGTATCGGATCAGCCGTTTGACGCTGAAGATCAGGCCCAAGTTGAAGGCAATGTTTAGATGAGCAGAGATGCTACCATTCTTGTGGCCGACGACGACAAGGCCATCCGCACGGTTCTGGAACACGCATTGTCGCGCGCCGGCTACGACGTGATGACGACATCCAACGCGGCAACGCTTTGGAAATGGGTATCGGACGGCCTTGGTGATCTGGTCATTACCGATGTGATTATGCCCGATGAAAACGGCCTTGATCTGGTGCCGCGAATTTTGAAAATCCGCCCTAACTTGCGGGTGTTGGTGATGAGCGCCCAAACCACTTTGATGACGGCGGTGAAAGCGACCGAGCGCGGCGCCTTTGAATACCTGCCCAAACCGTTCGACATCAACGATCTGCTATCGGTGGTGGGGCGTGCGTTGGAATCAGATGGCACCCCCGGTGTCCACAAAAGCCCCGATGAAGATGAAGATCTGCCGCTGATCGGGCGCTCGAGCGCGATGCAAAACATCTACCGCACCATTGCGCGGCTCATGCAAACCGACCTCAGCGTCATCATCACCGGCGAAAGCGGAACCGGCAAGGAACTGGTGGCGCGCGCGCTTCACGATTTTGGCAAGCGCCGCAACAAACCGTTCGTTGCCGTCAACATGGCGGCTATTCCCCGCGAATTGATCGAAAGTGAATTGTTCGGCCACGAAAAAGGTGCGTTTACCGGCGCCATTCAACGCAGCATTGGCCGTTTTGAACAAGCGCAGGGCGGAACGTTGTTTTTGGATGAAATCGGCGACATGCCGCCCGAAGCCCAGACCCGCTTGCTGCGTGTGCTTCAGGAAGGCGAATACACCTCGGTCGGCGGTCGCACGCCAATCCGCACCAACGTTCGCATTGTCGCCGCCACGCACCGCGATCTCAAACAGCTCATCCGGCAGGGACGTTTTCGCGAAGATTTGTTTTTCCGCCTCAACGTTGCGCCGTTGCGCCTTCCGCCGTTGCGTGAACGTGCCGAGGACATCCCCGAACTGGTGCGTCATTTCCTGTCGCAAGCGGCCACCGAAGGTTTGCCGTGGAAGACGGTATCCAATGAAGCCATGGAACGCCTTAAACGCAACCCGTGGCCCGGCAACGTACGCGAACTGGAAAACATGATTAAACGCATGGCAGCCCTGGTTGCCGAAGACGAGATCAGCCTGGGCGTCATCGAAGCTGAATTTGCCGAAGCCCCGATGGTGGAAGACGACAACCAGACCGGCGGCTTGTCCCATTCCATTGAACGCCATTTAAAATCTTATTTTGCGGCCCACGATGATGGCCTTCCGGCAGCCGGTCTGTATGACCGTGTGCTGCGTGAAGTGGAACGCCCGTTGCTCGCGTTAACGCTGGAAGCAACGCGCGGCAATCAGGTGCGCGCCGCCGATATATTAGGCGTGAACCGCAATACGCTGCGCAAGAAAATTCGCGATCTGGAAATTCCGGTCATTCGCGGCGGGGGCAAATAAACCATGCCAAACCAAGCCATCCAGCCAGATAAGAGCGCGCCCCCAACTCCAAATCCGGCGACCATTACGCGCATCCACCAACGCGCCGAAAGCGTGCTGATGAGCCGCGGCTTTGCAATCGTCGTGTTTGTCGCAGCCGTTGTATCGGGGTTGGCTACCTTTATTGCACTTAGCGGCGCGCCCGGTTCGCGCGATGCCAGTGTCGAGGCATTGCTGTACATCGATCTGGTCTTGATGCTGTTGCTGGGTGCGGTTGTGGCCAGCCGCGTGGTAAGCATGTGGGTCGAACGCAAACAGGGCAGGGCGGGTTCGGCCTTGCATGTGCGTCTGGTGATGATGTTTTCGCTGGTTGCCGTCACACCGGCAATTATCGTTGCCGTATTTGCGGCCCTGTTTCTGAATTTCGGCGTTCATGCGTGGTTTAACGAACGGGTTAAAACGGCGATTGAAAGTTCCAACGCGGTGGCGACGGCTTACTTGCAGGAACATCTTGAAAATATCCGCGCCGACACGTTCGCCATGGCAAACGACCTTAACCGCAAGGCCCCGCAACTGGTCAACAACGTGCGCCTGTTTAATCAGGAACTTTCAAATCAGGCCGCCATTCGTGGCCTTCCCGAAGCCATCGTGGTCGATGGCAGTGGCCGGGTGCTGGCCAGGTCGCGCTTTAGTATGTCTTTGGAATTTGATCTGGTGCCCAGCGGGGCGCTTGAAAAGGCGCGTCTTGGCGAAATCGCCATCCTTACCGCGCCCCAGGATGACCGGGTCCGTGCCGTTGTCAAACTTGACCGTTATGTTGAATCCTATCTGATGGTCGGACGCTTTATTGAAAGCCAGGTCCTTGAACACGTATCGGTCAATTCAAGCGCCGTGCAAATGTACAAAAGCCTTGAGCAACGCAGCGGCACAATCCAGATCACCTTTGTCGCCATTTTCATGGTGGTGGCATTGTTGCTGCTGTTGGCAGCGGTGTGGATCGGCATGGCCATCGCCAATCAACTGGTGCGCCCTATTTCAAGTTTGATCGAAGCTTCGCAGGAAGTCAGCGCCGGTAATCTGGATGTGCGCGTCGATGCCGGCACCGAAATGGACGAATTTGATACCCTGTCGCACGCGTTTAACGACATGACCGACCAAATTCAGGCCCAGCAGGTGGGGCTGATGTCGATGAACCGCACCCTGGATGAACGCCGCCGCTTTACCGAAACGGTGTTGGCGGGCGTGTCGGCGGGCGTGATCGGGATCGACCGCGAAGGGCGCATCAATCTTCCCAACCGCTCTGCATCGGAATTGCTGGGGACAGACCTGAAGCAGGCCATTGGCTTGCGCTTGTCAGATAAAGTTCCCGAAATGGCCGCGATCATTTCACAAGTCGCAGCGCGGCCGGAACGCGGTCAGGCTGATGAAATCACAGTCGTTGCCGGCGGGCGCATCAAAACCCTGATGGTCAACGTGGCGGCGGAAAGTTTACAAGGCGAAGTGGTCGGTTACGTGGTGACGTTCGACGACATCACCGAGTTGCAATCAGCGCAGCGCAAGGCGGCATGGTCCGGCGTTGCCCGGCGCATCGCGCATGAAATCAAGAACCCGCTGACGCCCATTCAATTGGCCGCCGAACGCCTGCAACGCCGTTATCTGGGGCAAATTACCGACGATCCGGAAACTTTTCGCACCTGTACCGAAACCATCATCCGACAGGTCGAAGAACTGGGCCGCATGGTCGATGAGTTTTCATCGTTTGCCCGTATGCCCCAGGCTGTATTGCAGCCGGAAAACATTTCCGAACTTTGCCGACAGGCGGTGTTTCTCGAACAGAACCGAAATCCCGACATCATTTTTGAAAAAGTTCTGCCACAAAACGATGTCACCATAAATTGTGACGCCCGACAGGTCTCGCGCGCGCTGACCAACCTGATTAAAAACGCATCGGAAGCCGTGTTGGATGAGATGAACAAAAATCCAGACGCCCATGGCAAGGTCAAAACCACGTTAAAAGATAACGGGGCGGGCGGTGTCAACATCATCATCGAAGATACCGGCGCGGGCCTGCCTTTGGGCAACATTGAAAACCTGACCGAACCTTACGTCACCACCCGTGAAAAGGGGACCGGGCTGGGTCTTGCCATTGTGCGCAAGATCATGGAAGACCACGCAGGCGAATTGATATTGGAAAACCGCAAGGGCGGGGGCGCACAGATAACACTTTTATTCCCCACCGTAGAAAGCACACAAACCATTAAAAATGGCGAACCGGAAACAGCCAATTCGTCCGGCGAACCGTCTGTGGCGGAGTTAAAAAAGCATGGCGCATGACATTCTGATCGTCGATGACGAAGCCGATATCCGCACACTGGTCGCGGGCATATTGGAAGACGAAGGCTACGTCACCCGCGAAGCGGCGGATGATGCGGGCGCGCTCGGTTCTATTGAACAGCGCCGACCCAGTCTGGTGCTGCTTGATATCTGGCTGCAGGGAAGCCAGATGGACGGCATTGAAATTCTCGATGCCATCAAAAAACGCCACCCCACATTGCCGGTCCTGATGATGAGCGGTCACGGCACCATTGAAACCGCGGTTACGGCAATCAAGAACGGCGCTTTTGACTTCATTGAAAAACCGTTCAAGACGGAACGCCTGATCCTGTTGGTCGAACGTGCCATCGAAACCGCACGCCTTCGCCGCGAAAACGAAGAATTGCGCCTGCGCACCGATGTCGAAAACGACCTGGTGGGAACGTCCAGTGTCATCAATCAAGTTTCACAAGCCATTGAACGTGTCGCCATGGCCAATTCGCGGGTATTGATTACCGGCCCATCGGGTTCGGGCAAGGAAGTAGCAGCCAGAATCCTGCATGATCGCTCGACCCGCGCGGGCGGCCCGTTTGTGGTTGTGAACTGTGCGACCATGGAACCGACCCTGATGGAAGAAGAATTATTCGGCATTGAAACGCCTGCTGACGACAGCGAAGGCGGACGCAAGGTCGGTTATTTCGAATCCGCGCACAAAGGCACGCTGTTTTTGGACGAAGTCACCGACATGCCGCTGGAAACCCAGGGCAAGATCGTGCGCGTCCTGCAGGAACAGATATTTTCGCGCGTTGGCAGCTCAACCAAGGTTGAAGTGGATGTGCGCGTCGTTGCCAGTGCAACCCGCGACCTTAAGCAGGAAATTCAGGCCGGCAATTTTCGCGAAGACCTTTTTTACCGCTTAAGCGTGGTGCCCATTGAAATGCCACCGTTGAGCGCCCGGCGCGAAGACATTCCGACACTGGCAGCGCATTTTCTGAGCAAAGCCGCACAGCGCAATCGCCAGCCGCAACGCGCGCTTTCCGAAGACGCCATCGCCCAGTTGCAGGCCTATGACTGGCCGGGCAATGTGCGTGAACTTAAAAACATCATTGAACGCCTGATGATTATGGCTCCGGGCGACAGCGTCGATTCCATTCGCGCCGAACACCTGCCCAGCGAAGTGACGCAGGGCGGCAAGCAGACGGGCACCATGTCGGCCAATGTCGAGGTTATGGGCCTGGCGCTGCGCGACGCGCGGGAATCGTTCGAGCGTGAATACCTGAAGGCTCAAATCGCGCGCTTTGGCGGAAATATTTCACGAACAGCCGAGTTTGTGGGTATGGAACGTTCAGCCCTTCATCGTAAACTGAAATCATTGGGAATCGGCACCGATGAAGCCGGTCGCAAAACCGGGTAATGTCTTGAGAGTAGGGGACAAGAGATGAAAGTCATCATCTGTGGCGCAGGTCAGGTTGGATTTAATATCGCCCGCCACCTGTCGCTTGAAAACAATGATGTGACCATCATTGATCAGTCGGCCGAACTGGTGCGACGCATTTCCGACACTCTGGATGTGCAGGGCATTATCGGTCACGCTTCGCGCCCCGATGTTCTGGAACGCGCCGGGGCCAAGGATGCCGACATGATCATCGCCGTTACCGCGGCCGACGAAGCCAACATGGTTTCGTGTCAGGTGGCGCATTCACTGTTTGACGTGCCGACCAAAATTGCCCGGGTTCGCCATCAGGGTTATTTGAAGCCCATGTGGGCCAACCTGTTTTCACGCGAACACATGCCCATCGACGTTATCATTTCGCCGGAAATCGAAGTTGCCAGCGCCATTCAGCGCCGCCTGTCGGTGCCGGGCGCGTTTGAAATGATTCCGTTGGTCGATGGCAAGGTCAAACTATTGGGGGTGCGCTGCGGTGAAGAATGCCCGCTGGTGAACACGCCGTTAAAACAGATTACCCAACTGTTTCCCGATCTCAACATCACCATCATCGGTATCCTGCGCGATGGCGACATGGTGATCCCGTCATCCGACGATGAACTGGCCGAAGGGGATTCGGTTTATTTTGTGGTTGATTCCGAACAACAACAACGCGCCCTGTCTGCGTTCGGGCACGAAGAAGAAGAAGCCCGGCGTCTGGTCATCTTTGGCGGCGGCAACATCGGCCTGTTCCTGGCCGAATCACTGGAAGAAAGCGCGCCCAACCTGAACATCAAACTGGTTGAAATTGATGCCGAACGATCTGAACTGGTCGCCAGCCGGCTGAAACGCACCACCGTTATTCACGGCGATGTGCTGGACGCCGATATCATCAACGAAGCCAACATCAGTCACGCCGAAGCCGTGATCGCGGTGACCAACGATGATGAAACCAATATCCTGTCATCGTTGCTGGCCAAACGTGCCGGCGCACGGCGCGCCATTACGCTGATCAACAAGGGCGCTTACGATCCGCTGATCGGATCGCTGGGCATTGATGTTGCGGTGGAGCCGCGCAACATTACGGTTTCGACCATCATTCAGCATGTGCGGCGCGGGCGTATTCATTCGGTGCATACGCTTGGCGAAAACTTTGGCGAGTTGATCGAGGCCGAGGCGCTTGAAACCTCACCACTGGTGGGTGTGCCGTTGCGCGATGCCAAACTGCCTGACGGCGTTTTGATCGGCGCCATCGTTCGTGGCGACGAAGTCATCACGCCGCGCGGCGACACCGTTACCCAAACCGGTGACCGGGTGGTGGTGTTTGCGGCGTCGGACGTGATCCGCAAGGTCGAAAAAATGTTCTCGGTTCAGCTCGAATACTTCTAGGAACACATGCCATCATGGAGCAAGTGCCGGAAGGCTTAATCAAGCCCAAAGCCATCATTTTTGACTGGGATAACACGCTCATCGATTCATGGGTGGTGCTGCACGACGCGCTCAACGCCACCTTTGATGACTATGGGCTGGATCGTTGGACCCTGGATGAAACCCAGGCCCGCGTTGCCCACAGCCTTCGCGACAGCTTTCCCAGGCTTTTTGGCGACGAATGGGAACGCGCCGGTGAGGTCTTTTATGAACATTTTGAAGCCATTCACCTCGATCGCCTGACCCCCATAAGCACCGCATTTGCGGTCTTGCAGGAATTTCAGGCCGATGGCGTCTATCTGGGCGTGGTCAGCAACAAAACCGGGCGTTTGCTGCGCCTGGAGGCTGAAAAACTGGGTTGGGACGGCTTATTTGCGCACATCATCGGCTCAACCGACGCCAAAAGCGATAAACCGGCAGCCGACCCGGTGATTATGGCGCTGGCGGGCTATTCAGGCGAGGCGGGGGCCGATGTGTGGTTTGTCGGCGACGCCATGATCGACATGCAGTGTGCCTTCAATTCCGGTTGCGCTGCGGTGCTGGTCTGCCCAAAGCCGCCAAAACGAGCAAAATTCGGCGATTTTTACCCCGTTCATTACACCCCGGACCTTGCCACGCTTCCCAAGCTGGCCAAGACCCTGTAGTGTCTGGGGCAATTACCTAGGGGGGATCGGGTAAGTCTGCAGGCTCTCAAGGGGGAGCAGCCCAGCGGGCGTCCATAAAAAAAACGATCCTGTAAGCACACTGCGTCTGGACAGAACGACGGGCGCAGGATAAATGTGCGTCAATAAAAATGAAAAAAACAGGGAAGCACCCATGGCTTCGGAAAAATCACAAAACGTCCAGGACGTATTTCTCAACTATATCCGTAAACACAAAACACCGGTGACGGTGTTTTTGGTGAACGGCGTCAAACTTCAGGGCATCGTGACCTGGTTTGATAATTTCTCGGTCCTGTTGCGCCGTGACGGCCACACGCAGTTGGTCTACAAACACGCTATATCGACCATCATGCCGTCCCAGCCGATCCAGCTCTTTGAGCCGGAAGAAGGCGGCGAAGAGCAATGATGAGGGAAGTGGCGTAAAGTGAGCGAAAACTCCGCAAATGGCGGGGAAACGGTAGGCGCTGACGGGGGGGGCGAGCACTGTCTGGTTCTCCATCCACTCACTCGAACGGGTGCCAAAACCGGTGATGCCCGCTTGCGCTCGCCCGAAGCCCGTCTCGACGAAATTACCAGCCTGACCCGCGCCATCGACCTTGATGTGGTGCACGCAGAGGTCGTGAGCATTGCTGCCCCCAAACCCGGCACTTATTTTGGCAAAGGCACGCTGGAACGCCTTGATGCGATCATCAAGGGCCGCGATGTGCGCGTTTGCGTGGTTGATGTGCAGTTAACGCCTATTCAGCAACGAAATCTGGAACGGGCGTGGGATTGCAAGGTTCTGGATCGAACCGGCATCATTTTGGAGATCTTCGGCGAACGGGCGCGGACCAAGGAAGGCCGTATGCAGGTGGATCTGGCCCATCTGACGTACCAGCGATCGCGTCTGGTGCGCTCGTGGACCCACCTTGAACGCCAGCGCGGCGGTGCCGGCTTCATGGGCGGCCCCGGTGAGACCCAGATCGAGACTGATCGCCGCCTGATCGATCAGCGCATCACCAAACTGAAAAATAACCTGAAAGACGTTAAACGCACCCGCGAACTGCACCGAAAGGCGCGGCGCAAGGTGCCGTACCCGGTGGTGGCGTTGGTGGGCTATACCAATGCCGGCAAGTCAACGCTGTTTAACCGCCTGACAGATGCCGAAGTGGACGCCCGCGACCAGCTGTTTGCAACGCTGGACCCGACCATGCGCGCCATCAAGCTGCCCAGTGGGCGCAACGTCATCTTGTCGGATACGGTGGGCTTTATTTCACAATTGCCCCACGAACTGGTGGAATCCTTTCACGCCACCCTGGAAGAAGTTCTCGAGGCCAACATCGTGGTTCATGTACGCGATTGTGCGCACCCTGACAGCGCGGCCCAGGAAAAAGACGTTCTCGATGTGCTGGATGAACTGGGGCTGGATGCAGAAGTTCGCAGCGAACAAATGATCGAAGTCCTGAACAAAACCGATTGCCTTGAGGCGGGCGCGCTAGAGCCGCTGATCAATCAGGCACAGCGCGCGTCGCATCCGGTGGTTTTGATGTCGGCTGTGACGGGCACCGGGATCGACGAATTTGTCGCCCAGATAGACCAGATGCTGACCCGCGCCATGGAGGTCGTCGAGGTCGATCTGGACCCGGCAAATGGCAAATTACTGAGCTGGATTTATGCTCATGGTGAGATGCTGGAACGCATCGACGGGGAAGAAAAGCTGCATCTGAAAGTTCGTTTTGATGCGGCCAACGCAAATCGCTTTCAACATTTGCTGAACGACTAACACTTCATTAACCAAAACGTTATGCACAAGTGTCGCGCGTCCGCGTGCAACTTTGCATTTTGCTTTTCGATTCACGAAGGCCAATGTGTAGGCGCGACTCGTGGGAAATCCTTGTTGACAGCGCATATCTACTAGTAGATAATGAAGGGCAGTTGTACACATGTCGAAAAGGGCACCGATGCGATGGCAACCACACAGGCCCAGAACAAATGGCGCGACAAGTTCCGCTTTGTGAAAACCCAGTTGAACGTGATGGCCAGAAAAATCACCCATGACGGGCTGGAAGAAATTGCTGAAATTTATGGCCTGAAAGGCAAGGGCGAAGCGGTGGCGTTTTGCTGTTATGTTACCCGTGCGCACATGCAAAAAGGCTGGCATGAACCGGCTGCAAAAATCATGATGGATTCCATGATCGCCGGGTTCAGGGGCCAGCGTGATATCTATTCCCCCTAATGTTTTGTGGGATCGTTTATGGTTAATGCGAGGCCAAACCCGTGCAGGCAGATCTGGAAAAAGTTGCTCAGGTGCTTCGCGAAGCCGCGGAGTTTGAAATCCTGCCGCGCTTTGGAAAGTTGAAACCTTCCGACATCCATTCCAAAGGCGGTCGTGATGTGGTGACCACGGCAGATTTTGAATCTGAGCATCGCATCAAGGAAGGTTTGGCAAGCCTGTTTCCCGATACCGCCTTCATTGGCGAGGAAGAAGCCGACAAAAACCCCGAAATGATGCAACTGCTCGATCGGGATCGCCCGGTATGGGTGGTCGATCCGCTGGACGGCACGCGCAATTTCTCCAAAAACAAGCCGTGTTTTGCCATCATTGTGGCTTTAATCGAAAAGGGCGAAACCCGGGCCGGATGGATATTTGATCCCGTGGCCAATGTCATGGTGGTGGCGGCCAAGGGCCGCGGCGCGTGGGTCGGTGATCAGCGCCTGAAGCTCAACACCCAGATCGCGACCGACCAGATGACCGGGTCGCTGCCGCCAAAACTGGGCGAACAGTTTAGATCCCGCAAACAAGGCGGCGAAGCGGCCATTCCCGAACAAATCCTGCGCTACGGATGTGTCGGCCGCGAATATATCGATCTGGGCTTAAGCAAGCTGCATTTCGCCATGTATGGCGG